>DATDMW010000110.1:0-9755 GCA_036518595.1 Burkholderiales bacterium | reverse complement strand
AAGCACTTGCGCCACGGCGACGAGGCGGGCGGGCTCTCGGGCCCGCCGCTGCGCGCGCGCGCCACGCAGGTCGTGGCGAAGCTGCGCCGCGCGCTGCCGGCACGCGTCTCGATCATCGGCGTGGGCGGCATCGCGAGCGCCCGCGACGCGCGCGAGAAGCTCGACGCGGGTGCCGACCTGGTGCAGGTATATACGGCGCTGCTGTACCGGGGCCCGCGGCTGGCGGGCGAGATCGTCCGCGGGCTCGCGGCGGACACGCGGAAGGCGCAAGGAGCGGCCGCGTGAGCGCGGCGACGGTCGACCGGATCGATGCGCTGCTTCCGCAGACGCAGTGCGGCAAATGCGGCCACGCGGGGTGCCGGCCCTATGCGCAGGCGATCGCCGCCGGCGCGGCGATCAACCGCTGCCCGCCCGGAGGCGAGGCCACCCTGCGCAATCTCGCGGAGCTGACCGGGCGCGACGCCGCGCCGCTCGATCCCGCGTGCGGCGCGGAGACGCCGCGGCGCGTCGCGCGGATCGAGGAAACGCGCTGCATCGGCTGCACGCTGTGCATCCAGGCGTGCCCGGTCGACGCCATCGTCGGTGCGCCGCAGCGCATGCACACGGTGCTCACCGAGTTGTGCTCCGGATGCGAGCTGTGCCTCGCACCGTGCCCCGTCGACTGCATCGCGCTGGTCCTGCCCGCGCCCGGCGACGTGTGGACGCGAGCCCGCGCGGACGCCGCGCGCGACCGCCACGAATGGCGCAACGCACGCGTCGCGCGCGACCGCCGCGAGCAGGCGCGGCGCCACTCGGCCACCGCCAGGAAGCGGGCGGTCGTGCGCGCCGCGATCGAGCGCGCGCGCGCCCGCAGGGCCGCCGCCGGACGCGCGCGATGAATCCTGTCAAGCGGCGCGAGATCTTCTCGCGCTTCCGGGCGGCGAACCCGTCGCCGACGACCGAGCTCGTCTACCGCACCCCGTTCGAGCTGCTGGTGGCGGTGATCCTCTCGGCGCAGGCGACCGACAAGAGCGTGAATCTCGCGACCGGGAAGCTGTTTCACGATGCGAACACGCCCGAGAAGATGCTCGCGCTCGGCGAGAGCGGCCTCTCCGAATACGTCCGCACCATCGGCCTGTACCGCGGCAAGGCGAAGAACATTATCCAGACCTGCCGCATCCTGATCGAGCAGCACGGCGGCCGGGTCCCCGAGTCGCGCGATGCGCTCGAGGCCCTGCCCGGCGTCGGCCGCAAGACGGCGAACGTCGTGCTGAACACCGCGTTCGGGCACCCGACCATCGCAGTCGATACGCACATCTTCCGCGTCGCGAACCGCACCGGCATCGCGCCGGGCAAGGACGTGCGCGAGGTCGAGGACAAGCTGATGAAGTTCGTGCCCGAAGAGTTCTGCAAGGACGCGCACCACTGGCTGATCCTGCACGGGCGCTACGTCTGCAAGGCGCTGAAGCCCGACTGCCCGAGGTGCCTGATCCGCGACCTCTGCGAGTACCGTCCCAAGACGCGCGAAGCCCGCGCCTGACGATGTTCAATCCTTCGCGCGACCAGGTGCGCCAGTTCTTCTTCGACGCCTGGCGCAAGTACGGCGACCGCTCGCCGCTCACCGGCCTGGAGCCGATGGCCGTCGACGTCATGCTCGCGCACCCGGAGTATCGCGACGCGCTGGAGCACCCGGAGCGCTACGTCGTGCGCGAGTACACGCCCGAATCGGGCGAGAGCAATCCCTTCCTGCACCTCTCGCTGCATCTCGCGATCGAGGAGCAGATCTCGATCGACCAGCCGCCGGGGATCCGCGCCGAGTTCGAGCGCATCGCGCGCGCCCGCGGCGACCGGCACGAGGCGCTGCACGCGGTGCTCGAATGCCTCGGCGAGACGGTATGGCGGGCGCAGCGCGACGCGGCCGCGCCGGACGCGGCCGCCTATCTCGAATGTCTCAGGAAGCGCTGAACCGGCTCAGCGCTTGACGTGCAGGGTGCCGCTCTGCTCCGAGAAGTACGCCGCGAGGTCGGCGAGGTCCTCGTCCTTGAGGGCCTGGACCTGCCCGCCCATGATGGGATTCTTGCGCGCGCCCGACTTGTAGTCGCGCAGCGCCTTCAGCAGGTAATCCGGATGCTGCCCGGCGAGGCGCGGAAAATCGGGCGTCGTCGGGTGGTTGCCGTCGGCGCCGTGGCACGCGGCGCAGGCCTGGGATTTCTGCTTGCCGGCCTCGGCGTTTCCGGCGGCGAGCGCGGGAACCGACACGGATGCGGCGAGGACGAGGGCGAGGAGCTTGCTCATTTCTTGGCCTCCGCCGGGTCGGCCCCGTAGTAGGCGGCGAGCGCCGCCATGTCCTCGTCGCTCAGGCTTTTCGCGATGCCCTGCATCGACGGGTGGCTGCGGTCCCCCGCCTTGTACGCCTTCAGCGCGTTGACGATGTACTGCCGCGACTGCCCCGCGATCTTCGGCACGTGGTAGACCTGCGGGAAGGCGGTCTGGTAGTACGGGATGCCGTGGCAGCCGACGCACATCGACTGGAAGCGCGGGGTGCTTCCCGCCTTCTCGCCGGAGCGCTCCGGCGCCGATTGTTGCGCGAACGCGCATGCGGAGGCGACCGCGAGCAGCATGCCGAGGCATTTCTTCATCGTCGGGATTTTCATTATTCGGCGGCAGAAGCGTATGGAGGCCGCGCAATTCTATAACGAGGCCCGTTCCCCGGTCAAAACTCCGAAGCGCCCGCACGCGGCCCGAGGCAGCGGCCGACGCCTTCGGCGACCGCGGCGGCGATGCGCTTCCGCGTCGCCGGCGACGCGAGCTTGGTCTCCTCGGCGCGGTTCACGATGACGCCGGCCTCGAGCAGCACCGCGGGCGAGCGCGCCGTATGCAGCACCACGAGATTGTCGTAGTAGTGCACGCCGTTCTCGCGGTCGGCGAACGGCTTGCTCTCGCCCGGAATGGGCTCGGCGTGGTAGAGGGAAGGGGTGAACCCCGCTCGGCGCAGCGCAGCGCCGATCCCCGAAGCGCAGCGCAGGCTCGCGGCGGGGTCGACGTTACGCCGCGACACGAACAGCGCGAATCCGGCGTAGCGGTCGCTGTAGGACCGGTCGACGCCGCCGTCGTTCCAGCTGAGGAAGAACTGCGGCTGGGTCGAATCGTGGTGCACCGAAAGCAGGAAATCGGCGCCGTCGGCCGCGGCCGTCGCCGTCCGACGCGACAGGTGCGCCATCGTGCCGTCGGCGCCGATGAGCTTCGCGTCGAGGCCCCGGGCCGCGAGCGCCGCCCGCACCTCGAGCGCGAGGTCGCGATTGAACTCGAACTCCGGACGCCCGCGCGCGCTGATCGTTCCCGGTTCTGCGTTGAAGTGGCCGACGTCCACGGCGACGACGGCGCAATGCGCGCGCGTGACCAGCATCAATAACAGCAGCGCTGCATACCGCATGGCGCCATTCTCGTCCAGCGGACGGCCGGGAGCAAGGATGTAGAATGAACCCGTCACGAAAGAACCCGATGCGATTCAAAGGCTCCGACACCTACGTCGCGACCGACGACCTGAGGCTCGCCGTCAACGCCGCGATCACGCTCGAGCGGCCGCTGCTGGTCAAGGGCGAGCCCGGGACGGGCAAGACGATGCTCGCGGTGGAGGTCGCGCGCGCGCTCGGCCTGCCGCTGCTCGAATGGCACATCAAGTCCACGACCAAGGCGCAGCAGGGGCTGTACGAATACGACGCGGTGTCCCGCCTGCGCGACTCGCAGCTCGGCGACCCGCGCGTGCAGGACATCGCCAACTACATCGTGCGCGGCACGCTCTGGCAGGCCTTCGTCTCCGAGACGCCGGTCGTGCTGCTGATCGACGAAGTCGACAAGGCGGACATCGAATTCCCGAACGACCTGCTGCGCGAGCTCGACCGCATGGAGTTCTACGTCTACGAGACGCGCGAGCTGGTCAAGGCCCGGCACCGCCCGGTCGTCTTCATCACGAGCAACAACGAAAAGGAGCTTCCCGACGCCTTTCTCAGGCGCTGCTTCTTCCACTACATCCGCTTCCCGGACAAGGACACGATGGAGAAGATCGTCGACGTCCATTTCCCGGGGCTGAAGAAGTCGCTGCTGCGCGAGGCGCTCGAGGTCTTCTTCGAGGTGCGCGAGGTCCCGGGCCTGAAGAAGAAGCCCTCGACGTCTGAGCTGCTCGACTGGCTGAAGCTGCTGCTCGCCGAGGACATCTCACCCGAGGCCCTGCGCAGCAAGGACCGGAAGACGATCATCCCGCCCCTTCACGGCGCGCTGCTCAAGAACGAGCAGGACGTGCACCTGTTCGAGCGGCTGATCTTCATGTCGAGGCAGCAGCGGAGCTGAGGCCGTGCTCACCGGCTTCCTGCTGAAGCTCAAGAGCCACAAGCTGCCGGTCTCGATCAAGGAGTGGCTGACGCTCCTCGAGGCGATGCGCAAGGGCGTGATCTCGCCGTCGATCGACGACTTCTACCATCTCTCGCGCACCGCGCTCGTGAAGGACGAGCAGAACTTCGACAAGTTCGACCGCGCCTTCGGCGAGTACTTCAAAGGCGTCGAGTCGATCGTCGGTCCCGAGCTCGACGTGCCGCTCGAGTGGCTGCTGAAGCAGGCCGAGCTCAACCTATCGGCCGAGGAGAAGGCGATGATCGAGGCGCTCGGGGGCTGGGAAAAGCTGATGGAGGAGCTGAAGAAGCGGCTGGAGGAGCAGAAAGGCCGGCACCAGGGCGGCAACAAGTGGATCGGCACCGCGGGCACCTCGCCTTTCGGCGCCTACGGCTACAACCCCGAGGGCGTGAGGATCGGCCAGGAGCGATCGCGCAACCGTAGCGCGGTCAAGGTCTGGGACGCGCGTGAGTCCCGGAACCTCGACGACTCGGTGGAACTCGGCACGCGCAACATCAAGGTGGCGCTGCGCCGGCTGCGCAAGTTCGCGCGCGAAGGCGCGCCCGAGGAGCTCGACCTCGACACGACCATCGACAAGACGGCGCGCAATGCCGGCTGGCTCGACCTGCACATGCGGGCCGAGCGGCACAACGCCGTGAAGGTGCTCATGTTCCTCGACATCGGCGGCTCGATGGACGACCACGTCAAGCTGTGCGAGGAGCTCTTCTCCGCTTCGAAGACCGAGTTCAAGCACCTCGAGTACTTCTACTTCCACAATTGCCTGTACGACTACGTATGGAAGGACAATCGCCGGCGCCACGCCGAGCGGGTGCGCACGTTCGACATCATGCACAAGTACGGCCACGACTATAAGGTGATCTTCGTCGGCGACGCGACCATGAGCCCGTACGAGATCCTGCAGCCGGGAGGCTCGATCGAGTATTCGAACGACGAGGCGGGCGCCGTCTGGATGAAGCGCATGCTGGACGTCTACCCCAAGGCCGCGTGGCTCAATCCCGAGCCCGAGGAGATCTGGCCCTATCGCCAGTCGGTCGGCATCCTGCGCGAGATCATGGGCGGGCGGATGTATCCGACCACGATAGAAGGACTCGAGCGCGCGATGCGCAGCCTGGCGAAGTAGCGGCGGCGAGCCAACGCCGGCTGCTTTCCGGCCGCGCGGGGTGTATGCTTCGCGCCCATGCTGAGCAAAGTCACCATCGCGCTGGCGCTGGCCGTCGCCGCCCAGGTCGCGTCCGCGGCCACCGTCTCGCCGAAGAGCCAGCCGCGCAACGCCTGGGGCGCGATCGCCTACAGCAGCCAGACCGGCGCCTACGGCTTCGCCGTCGACCAGCCCTCGAAGCGCTCCGCCGAGAGCGAAGCCTTCCGGCAATGCGGGGCCGACTGCGACGTCATCAAGACGTTCAGGAATACGTGCGGCGCGGTCGCGCAGTCGCGGACGCGCTACGTCTGGGACACCGGCGCCTCGCGCGAGATCGCGGAGATGAAGGCGCAGAAGCGATGCGGCGGCGACAGCTGCCGCACGCTCGTGTGGGCTTGCACCCGGGGAAAATAGCTCAGGCCTGGCCGGGCGGCGGAGCGACCTTCAGCACCTCGTCGAGAGTGGTCACGCCCATCGCGACTTTCAGCGCTCCGCTGATGCGCAGCGGCTTCATGCCTTCCTTATAGGCCTGCTCGCGGATCCTGGCGACGTCGGCCTCGGAGGTCACGAGCTTGCGGATCGTCGGACTGAGCAGGAGTATCTCGTACAAGCCCACGCGGCCGAGGTAGCCCGTGTTGCGGCATTCCAGGCAGCCGACCGGCCGATATAGATGCGAAGGCCGCTTGGCCTTCCACGGCGCCACGAACTCGTCCCAGCTGAGCTCGCCCTCGCGGTCGCTGTCGTAGGGAATCTTTTCCTTGCAATGACGGCAGAGCGTGCGCACCAGGCGCTGCGCCATGACGCCGAGGATCGTGGAGTTCAGAAGGTACGCCGGCACACCAAGGTCGAGCAGCCGCGTGATCGCGCTCGCCGCGTCGTTGGTGTGCAGAGTCGACAGCACGAGGTGACCGGTGAGCGCCGCCTGGACCGCCATGTCGGCGGTCTCGAGGTCGCGAACCTCGCCCACCATGATGATGTCCGGGTCCTGGCGCATGAGCGCGCGCACGCCCTGCGCGAAGCCGAGCTCGATCGCCGGCTGCACCTGCATCTGGTTGAACGTCGGCTCGATCATCTCGATCGGGTCCTCGATGGTGCAGACGTTCACTTCCGGCGTGGCGAGGCTCTTCAGCGTCGAGTACAGCGTCGTCGTCTTGCCCGACCCGGTGGGGCCGGTCACGAGGATGATGCCGTTCGGCTGCTCGGTCATGTGCTGCCATCGCGTCTTGTCGTCCTCGGAGAACCCCAGCTCGGCGAAGTCCTTGACGATCACCTCGGGATCGAAGATGCGCATGACCAGCTTCTCGCCGAACGCGGTCGGCAGGGTCGAGAGGCGCAGCTCGATCTCGAGGCCGTCCGCGGTCCGGGTCTTGATGCGCCCGTCCTGGGGCTTGCGCTTCTCCACTACGTCCATGCGCCCGAGGATCTTGATGCGCGAGGTCATCGCCGCCGCGACGGCGCCCGGGATCTGGTACACCGGGTGCAGCACGCCGTCGATCCTGAAGCGGACCTCGGCGACGTCGCGCCGCGGCTCCATGTGAATGTCGCTCGCGCGCTGGTCGAAGGCGTACTGCCAGAGCCAGTCGACCACGTGGACGATGTGCTGGTCGTTCGCGTCGAGCTGGCCCTTGGTCTTGCCCAACTCGACCAGCTGCTCGAAGTTGCCGAGGCCGCTGCGCTGCTCCCCTTGCTTGGCCGCGCCCTTCACCGATTTCGCGAGGTTATAGAACTCGACCTGGTACCTCGCGATGTCGAGCGGGTTGGCGATCACGCGGCGGATGTCGAGCTTCAGGATGGGCTTGAGCTCCTTCTCCCATTCCTTGACGTACGGCTCGCAGGTCGCGACGACCGCCTCCTTCGTGGTCACCTCGACCGGCAGGATGCGGAAGCGCGCCGCGTACGCGTTCGACATCACCTCGGTCACGGCCGAGAAATTGATCTTGAGGGGATCGATGTGGTAGTAGTCCATCCCCGCCTTCTCCGCGAGCCACTGCGTCAGCCACTCGAGCGACAGCGGCTTGTGCGGAGGACGTCCCGAGCGCCATTTCTGATCGGCGACGACGGCGAGCGGGTGCAGGTCCGCGCGGTGCAGCCGGCGGTCCGCCACGAGCCTGTCGGCCTCGGCTTTCGGCACGAGCCCGTCGGCGACGAGAGCCTGCATCACCTCCGACAGCGTGAGCCTGTGCTCCTGGACCGTTTCGGCGGCGGTTTGCATGGCGGCAATATAGCCACGCCCCGGGGGGCGAGCAAGCCATTTTGACAGCGCATGGGAACTGCGACATGCTAGCGTCCCTCCAAGCAGACGAACAACCTCGAGAGGAGACCCCCATGGCGATCAAACCGGGCGACAAGCTGCCCGACGGCAAGCTTTCCGAATCCACCGAATTCGACGAGGCCGCGGGCTGCCCGATGCCGCCCAAGGACATCAGCGTGGCCGATTCCGTCAAAGGCAAGAAGATCGTGATCTTCGCGCTGCCGGGCGCGTATACGCCGACGTGCTCCGCCAAGCACGTGCCGGGCTACGTGAAGAACTACGACAAGCTGAAGAGCAAGGGCGTCGACGAGATCTGGTGCGTCGCGACCAACGACGGCTTCGTGATGGCGGCCTGGGGCCGCGACCAGAAGGCCGGCGGCAAGATCCGCATGCTCGGCGACGGCAGCGCCGAATGGACGAAGAAGCTCGGGCTCGAGCTCGATCTCTCCGCGCGCAACATGGGCCTGCGCTCGCAGCGCTACTCGATGCTCGTCGACAACGGCGTGGTGAAGAAGCTGAACGTCGAGGCGCCGGGCAAGTTCGAGGTCAGCAGCGCCGAGACGATGCTCTCCCAGCTCTGACGCGCGAGCGCGAAAGAAAAACGCCCGGCGATGCCGGGCGTTTTTCTTTTCGGGGGCCGCCGCTCAGAAGCCGATCGTGAGACCGATACCGAGCACGGGGTAGTATTTGTACTTCTTGACCTTGTCCTCGAGGGCGCGCTGCTCGGCCTCGACGTCGGCCTGGATCTGCGCGCACGTGCTCGCCGGCACACCGGACCCGCACGTCGCGCTCAGCGACGCCTTCGGCGATCCCATGTACGCGACGCCGAGGTCGGCATAGAAGTTGACTCCAGCGCCGGCGACGTTGCCCCAACCGATCCCGAGATAAGGCGCGACGCTGTTGCCCAGCTTGAGCCGTCCCGAGACGCTGCCGACCTGGCTCGAAGTGAACGTCTGACCGTTGAACGTGAACGTGCCGTTCGAGGCCGGCGTACCGGTAATGTCGATCTTGTTGGCATTGCCGATGATGCCCGCCGTGAAGTGGAAGGGGCCGATCGGGCTGAAGTCGAACAGCAGCGGCGCATTAGAAAGCTTCAGCTTGCCGTCGTAGTGGACGTCCGTATTGGTGATGCTCGTGTTGTGCGAGTACGTCGAGTAACCGAGGCGCGCGTTCAGCCCGGGCGCGATGTGCCAGCCGAAGTCGCCGCCGTAGCCGAGCGTGCCGACGCGCAGACCGATGCCTTCTTCGGCGTGCGCCGCGCCCGCCGCGGCGAGGACCGCAATCACGGAAACGATCTTTCCGATCTTCATGAGGGCTCCCTTGGGGTTAAGAGCGGGGACATTATGGAGCGTACGCGGCGAGCTCCGGCAGTATTCCATCGCCCGCCGTGACCTGCGTCTCATTCCCCCACGGCGGCGCCCTCCCGCCGCGGGTCCGCTCCTCCGAGCCATCCGCCGGGGACCCGTTGTATACCATGCAGTCCGCTGGGCTCGGGCCGGATGCGCACGACGTGCTGCATGGCGCGGAGCTGCGGGACCAGCCGCTCCAGCGGCGTGCCGCGTTCCAGGTCGGTCGGGCCGTTGCGGCTGCCGAAATTCGGCAACGAGATCGCGTCCTGCACGTACAGCCCCCAGTCGAGCACCCCGACCAGCGTCTTCGCGACGTAATTGATGATCGAGTGACCGCCCGGCGATCCGATCGCGAGCAGCAGGCGTCCCTCGGCGTCGAACACCAGCGTCGGCGCCATCGAGCTGCGCGGCCGCTTGCCCGGCCCGACGCGGTTCGCGACCGGCTTGCCGTCGGCCTCGGGCAGCCACGAGAAATCGGTGAGCTCGTTGTTCAGCATGAAGCCGCGCACCATCTGCCGGTTTCCGAACGCCGACTCGATGCTCGCGGTGACGCTCACCGCGTCGCCCTCGGCGTCGAACACCAGCGTCGGCGCCATCGAGCTGCGCGGCCGCTTGCCCGGCCCGACGCGGT
>DATDMW010000109.1:0-2871 GCA_036518595.1 Burkholderiales bacterium | reverse complement strand
CAGGCCGTGGTGCGGCGCTACGAGTTTCGCGCCGTGCGGCCGTTATTCGACATCAATCCTTTCGAGGTATGTGGCGAGCCGTCGGCGGATGGCAAGAGCGTGCGCTTGTGGGCCAGGGACCACGAAGGCTGGTTAGCGATGGACGCCACTGCACAGATCGGTTGATGGAGCACATTCGATGAGACCGCTTACCGGTATCACTGTTGTCACACTCGAACACGCCATCGCCGCGCCGTTCGCGACGCGGCAGCTCGCCGATCTGGGCGCGCGCGTCATCAAGGTCGAGCGCCCCGGCGTCGGCGACTTCGCGCGCGGCTACGACGAGCGCGTGCGCGGGCTGTCGTCGCACTTCGTCTGGACCAACCGCGGCAAGGAGAGCCTCACGCTGGACGTGAAGCAGCCCGAGGCGCTCGCGCTCGCGAAGCGCCTCGTGCTCGAACGCGCCGACGTGCTGGTCCAGAACCTCGCGCCGGGCGCGGCCGCGCGCCTCGGGCTCGACCACGCGAGCCTGGCGCCGGACAAGCCCGGGCTGATCGTCTGCGACATCTCCGGCTACGGCGCCGACGGCCCGTACCGCGACAAGAAGGCGTACGACCTGCTGATCCAGAGCGAGGCGGGCGTCCTGTCGGTGACCGGCACGCCCGAGGAGCCGGTGAAGACCGGCATCTCGGTCGCCGACATCGCGGCGGGCATGTACGCCTACTCGAACATCCTCGCCGCGCTCATCGAGCGCGCGCGCACCGGACGCGGCCGGCGCATCGACGTCTCCATGCTCGAGTCGCTGGTCGAGTGGATGAGCTATCCCCTCTACTACGCCTTCGACGGCGCCGCCCCGCCCGAGCGCACCGGCGCGCGCCACGCGACCATCTATCCCTACGGCCCGTTCCCCGCGCGCGACGGCGCGACCGTCATGCTCGGCATCCAGAACGAGCGGGAATGGGCGGCGTTCTGCGACAAGGTGCTCGCGCGCCCCGAGCTCGCGTCCGATCCGCGCTTCTCGAGCGTCTCGAAGCGCGCCGCCGCGCGCGAGCAGCTCGCGCCGATCATCGCCGCGGTGTTCTCGCGCCTGACCGGCGACGACCTGGTGCGGCGCCTCGATGCCGCGCAGATCGCGAACGCGCGCGTGAACGACATGCGCGGCGTCTGGGCGCATCCGCAACTGCGCGCGCGCGAGCGCTGGCGCGACGTCGACACGCCCGCGGGCCCCGTCCCCGCGCCCGCGCCGCCCGGGATCCCGTCGGAAGACGCGCGCATGGACCCGGTGCCCGCGCTCGGCGAGCACACCGGGCCGATCCTGCGCGAGCTGGGGCTGGGCGACGCCGACGTCGCGCGGCTGCGCGCCGCGAAGGCGATCTAACGTTCAGGAGGGCTCGGTCTCCGCGCGCTCGACGCGCGACACCAGCACCTTGTCGACGCGGTTGCGGTCCATGTCGAGGACCTCGACGCGCAGGTCCTTCCAGCGGAACGCGTCGCCGGCGCGCGGCACGCGGCCGAGCTGCGCCATCACGAAGCCGCCGAGCGTGTGGAAGTCGCCCTCCTCCTCGCCCGGCAGGTCGCCGACGTCGAGCAGCTGCCGGAAGCGGTGCAGATCGATCGCCCCGTCGAGGAGCCACGAGCCGTCGTCGCGCCGCGCCGCCCCCGTGTCGTCCTCGCCGTGCGCGGGCAGCTCGCCGACGATCGCCTCGAGGACGTGCTTGAGGGAGACGAGGCCGAGAGGGTGGCCATATTCGTCGGCGACCAGGGCGACCTCGACGCGATGCGTCCTGAAGCCCTCGAGCACCTGGAGCACCGACAGCGTCGGCGGAATGATGAAGGGCGCGCGCAGCGTCGCCGCGAGGTCGACCTCGTCCCCGGCGAGGCAGCGGCCGAGCAGATCGTGCGTGTGCAGCATGCCGACCACCTCGTCGCTCCCGCCGCGGCACACGGGAACGATCCAGTCGGGGCTCGCGACGATTTTGCGGCGATTCACCGCGAAGTCGTCGTAGAGGTCGAGATAGAGCATGTCGAGGCGCGGCGTCATGATCGCGCCGACCGGCTGCTCGTCCAGGTGCAGGATGTTCGAGACCAGCGCCGGCTCTGCCTTCTCGAACACGCCCGCGCGCGCGCCCTGGCGCATCAGCACCACGATCTCCTCGTCGGTCACGGGCGCGCCTTCGCGCGGCCCGGCGCCAGCGGCGCGCAGTATCCAGGCGCTCGACGCGCCGAGCAGGCGCACGAGCGGCGCCGCCGCGCGCGCGAGCAGCTGCATCGGCCGCGCGATGCGCGAGGCGATCGCCTCGGGGCTGCGCAGCGCGAGCTGCTTCGGCACCAGCTCGCCCACGACCACCGAGAAATAGGTGATGACCAGCACCGTCGCCGCGAGCGCGAGGCCGTGCGCGTACGGCGCGATCGGCGCGAAGCCGGCGAGCCACGCGCCGAGCCGGTTCGCGATCGCGTCCTCGCCTAACGCGCCGGTGAGGATCGCGATGCTGGTGATGCCGACCTGCACGGTGGAAAGGAAATGCACCGGCCGCTCGGCGAGATCGAGCGCCGGCGCGGCGCCCGGTCGCCCTTCCTCGGCCCAGCGCTGCAGCCTGGCCTTGCGTGCCGAGACGAGCGCCATCTCCGACATCGCGAAGAAGCCGTTCAGCAGGATGAGCAGGCAGACGACGGCGAGATCCATGAGCCGAAGGAAGCATGCGGCCGGGCCGCGCGGCGCGCGGTCGCACTGTCGCTTGGACCTCGGTCGCGCCCCGCGGTGCTCGGACGCGGCCGAGTGGTTCAACCTGCCCAGTGCGCGCGTTCGGGACCGCGCCGTTCGCGACACACGCCGGCCCTACGCTTGCCGTGCGAGAGGAACAACGGAAGGAATCCGAACAATGACCGTGGGAA
>DATDMW010000108.1:0-14987 GCA_036518595.1 Burkholderiales bacterium | reverse complement strand
GAGTTCGCGTACGGCCGCAACGTCGTCTACGACCACGGCCACCACGGCAACGCGGTGCTGTCGCGCTATCCCATCGTCAACGCCGAGAACGAGGACGTCTCGTCGCACGAGTTCGAGCGCCGCGGCCTGCTCCACTGCGAGATCAGGGTGCCCGGGCTGGACCGGCACCTGCACTGCATCTGCGTGCATCTCGCGCTGAACGAGCGCGGCCGCAGGCACCAGGTCGGCGCGCTGATCAAGCGCATCGAGCGCGAGTGCCCGGGCGACGCGCCGGTGATCGTTGCGGGCGACTTCAACGACTGGCGCAACCTCGCCGGCAAGCGCCTTGCGGTCGAGCTGGGGTTGCGCGAAGCGCACGCGGACCAGTTCGGCCGCGTCGCGCGCAGCTTCCCGTGCGCGTTTCCGGTGCTGCGCCTCGACCGCATCTACGTGCGCGGCTTCCGCGTCAACCATACCGAGGTGCACCGCGGGCGGCCCTGGTCGCGGCTCTCGGATCACGCACCCGTATCGGCCCACCTGCAGCCGGCATGACCTACGAGCTCGTCCCCGGCAACCGCATCACGCTGTTGCGCTCGGGGGTCGAGTACTTTCCCGCGCTCGAGGCGGCGATCCGCGCGGCCCGGCGCGAGATCTACCTCGAGTCCTATCTCTACGAGGCCGACGAGACCGGCTGGCGCATCACCAACGCGCTCGCCGACGCGGCGCGCCGCGGCGTCGCCGTGCACGTCCTCGTCGACGGCTTCGGCGCGAGGGGCATGCCGCCCGAGATGGTGCGGGCATTGCAGCGGGCCGGCGCCGAGCGCCTGGTGTACCGGCCCGAGATCTCGCCGTTCCGCGTCCGCAAGTACCGGCTGCGTCGGATGCACCGCAAGCTGGTCGCGATCGACGGGGCCCTCGCCTTCGTCGGCGGCATCAACGTCATCGACGACATCGGGCCCGACGGCCAGGGGCCGCCGCGCCTGGACTTCGCGGTACGGATCGAGGGGCCGCTGCTGCGCCCGATCCAGCAGGCGGTGCAGCGGCTGTGGACGCGCGTCGCCTGGGTGCGGCTGCACCGGCGCCGGCGCGCGAAGCGCCGCGTCGACGTGGACGACGCGCCGAAAGGCGACCAGGCCGCCGCCTTCGTCGTCCGCGACAACTTCCGACACCGCAGCGACATCGAGGACGCGTACCTCGAGGCGATCGACGGCGCGCACGACGAGATCCTCATCGCGAACGCGTACTTCTTTCCCGGGACCCGGTTCCGCCGGGCGCTGCTGCGCGCGGCGGCGCGCGGCGTGCGCGTGACGCTCCTGCTGCAGGGGAAGATCGAGTACACGCTCCAGCACTACGCCTCGCGCGCGCTCTACGGCGCGCTGCTCCAGTCCGGCGTGGAGATCTACGAGTACCACAAGAGCTACCTGCACGCGAAGGTCGCCGTGATCGACCGGCGCTGGGCGACCGTGGGCTCGTCGAACATCGATCCGTTCAGCCTGCTGCTCGCCCGCGAGGCGAACGTCGTGGTCGAGGACCGCGCCTTCGCGGCCGAGCTGCGCCTCGCGCTGCACGCGGCGCTCGAGGACGGCTCGCTCGTGATCGAAGGCGCCCGCTGGTCCAGGCTGTCCGTCTGGCGGCGCATCCCGATGTGGGTGTCGTACGGCATCGGCCGGTTCCTCATGGGCATGGTGGGGTTCGGCGGCCAGGTCTGAGGCCGTCTCCCGGGCGCTTGCGGGACCGCCCGGGCTGGGAGTTAAATGGGGAACGCACCCTCGTTCCCGACGTCCGGCCATCTCAGCGAGGAGCCCCGGCCCATGCCGAAGTATTCGACCGAAGCCATCCGCACCGTCGCGCTCGTCGGCCACACCGGCGCCGGCAAGACCACCCTCGCCGAGGCGCTGCTCGCGAAGGCGGGGGCCATCCCGGCCCCGGGCAGCGTCGAGCGCGGCAACACCGTCTGCGACTTCGATCCACTCGAGAAGCTCTACAAGCATTCGCTCGCCTCGTCGCTCGTCAACTTCGCGTGGAAGGGCACGCACGTGCACCTCATCGACACGCCCGGGTCGCCCGACTTCATGGGCCAGGCGGTCGGCGCGCTCGCCGCGGTCGAGACCGCGGCCGTGGTGGTGAACGCCGAGACCGGCATCCAGCTCGCGACCGACCGCATGCTCAAATGGGCGGCGAAGCGCGGCCTGTGCCGGATGATCGTGATCAACCGCATCGACGCGGAGAACGTCGACCTCCCGGCGCTGCTCGAGCGCATCCAGCAGTCGGTCGGCCGCGAGTGCCTCCCGATCAACCTGCCGGCGAAGGGCGCGACCGAAGTGGTGGACTGCTTCTTCAACCCCGACGGCGAGTCCGATTTCTCGTCGGTGAAGGAGGCGCACGCGGCGCTCGTCGACCAGGTCGTGGAAGTGGACGAGGCGCTGATGGCGAAGTACCTCGAGCAGGGCGAGATCAGCCCCGAGCAGCTGCACGCGCCGTTCGAGCGCGCGCTGCGCGAAGGGCACCTCATCCCGGTGTGCTTCGTGTCGGCGAAGAACGGCGCCGGCGTCGAGTCCTTCCTCGACATCCTGGCGAACCTCGCGCCCAACGCGACCGAGGGCAACGCGCCGCCGTTCCTGAAGGGCGAGGGCGCGGACGCGACCGAGTTCTACGCCGTGCCGGGCCCGAAGGCGCACGTGCTCGCGCACGTGTTCAAGATCGTGGTCGATCCCTTCGTCGGCAAGGTCGGGATCTTCCGCATGCACCAGGGCACGATGACTCCGAATACGCAGCTCTTCATCGGCAGCGGCAAGCGCCCCTTCAAGGTCGGGCACCTGTTCACGATCCAGGGCAAGGACTACGTCGAAACCGACGCGCTCGTGCCGGGCGACATCGGCGCGGTGACCAAGGTGGACGAGATCGAGTTCGACTGCGTGCTGCACGACTCGCACGAGGAGGACCACATTCACCTGCGGCCGCTCGAGTTTCCAACGCCCATGCACGGCATCGCGGTCGAGACCAAGAAGAAAGGCGACGAGCAGCGGCTGTTCGAGGTGCTCCACAAGCTCGAGATGGAGGATCCTTGCTTCCGCGTCGAGCGCCACGCGACGACCAACGAAACCGTGATCCGCGGCCTGGGCGAGCTGCACATCCGCGCCAAGCTCGAGAAGATGAGCCAGCAGTACAAGATGGAGCTCGCGACGCAGCCGCCGAAGATCGCGTACCGCGAGACGGTCACGCGCCGCGCCGAAGGCCATTGCCGGCACAAGAAGCAGACCGGCGGCGCCGGGCAGTTCGGCGAGGTGTTCCTGCGCGTCGAGCCGCTCGCGCGCGGCGCCGGGTTCGAGTTCGTCGACGCGGTGAAGGGCGGCGTGATCCCGAACGTGTTCATCCCCGCGGTCGAGAAGGGCGTGCGCATGGCGCTCGACTCGGGCGTCGCGGCGGGCTACCCGGTGCACGACCTGCGCGTGACCGTCTACGACGGCAAGCATCACGCGGTGGATTCCAAGGAGGTCGCCTTCGTGTCGGCCGGCCGCAAGGCGGCCATCGACGCGATCTCCAAGGCCGGCGCGATCGTGCTGGAGCCGATCGTGAACGTCGAGATCAACGCGCCCGAGCGCTTCATGGGCGATCTCACGTCGGACCTCTCGGGCAAGCGCGGGCAGGTGACCGGCACGGACTCCGCAGGCGGCGACCTCGTCGTCGTGCGCGGCCTCGCGCCGCTTTCCGAGCTCGCCGACTACCAGACCCGCCTCAAGTCGGTGACGGGCGGACAGGGCTCGTACTCGGTCGACTTCAGCCACTACGCGCCGCTGCCCGGGCATCTGCAGGCGCAGCTCGCGTCCAGGCATCGGCAGCCGGTCGAGGAGGAAAGCTAGCGCCTCACTCGTCGATCGGATCGGAAGAGAAGTCCACCCCACAGTCCGGGCGTCTTCCGCACATGACCTCCGTCGCGAGCCGCGCGACGAAGCGCATGTCGACCGGCGGGCCCCACAGCGGGATGACGATGCGCTCGTCGACGAGCGTCTCGGGGACCGTGCGGATACGGGTCAGCATCGGCAGCTGGCGGCCCGCGGTCTCGGGAAACGGGGCCGCCGCATCCATGCCCGGCGCTCGCACGAGGCGGCACGCGATGCGCGGAGCCGGAGCGGGATCGTACGCGCAGCGCCAGCGCACCGCGTCCTCCGCGTTGGACGCGAGGGGCGACAGCCCGAGCGCCAGCATCACGGCGAGGCGCGTCACGCGCATCAGGATCCCTCCCAGGATCGATATTTCATTGTATCAACTGGGGTCAAAACCCGGTCTTCGACATGAACGAGAACTGATACGACTTGATCCCGGTGTCGCGGTGCACGGGGAACGCGAAGTCGACGTGCAGCGTCGTCCCGGTCGCCGAGCGCGCGCTCTGGATGCGCAAGCCGAACCCGACGTCGCTCAGCCAGCGCGAGTTGGGCGGCGACAGGGGCTCGCTCCAGGCGCGTCCATGGTCGAAGAAGACGGCCGAGCCCAGCCGGAAGAGCCGGAACGGGTACCAGTCGGTGTAGAAGCGCTCCTCGGCCGTGAACAGCACGCGCTGGTTGCCGCTCTGATAGCTCGAGGGATAGCCGCGCATGCCCGTGTCCCCGCCGAGCGTGAGCGGCAGCGTGCCGTCCACGTACCGGGCGTGGTCGGCGCTCAGCGCGGAATAGAAGACCGAGCCGCTCTCCTGCCGGTAATAGAAGCGCAGCAGGCCGCCGAGCAGCTGCTGGTCGCCGCGGCCGTTCGCATATTCCCCGGAGAACGACCCGGAAGCGAGCAGCGTGGCGTCGCCCGGGAGACGGAAGCCCTTGCCCAGCGTGCCCGAATAGAGCGAGGCGTATTCCGACGACCCGAGCGCGGGCAGCGCGCGGCCGTACTGCAGGCTGGAGAAGAATCCCAGCGCGAAGTACTCGGGGCGCCCGATCTGGTCGACGTTGGTCACTTTCCTGAAATTGTCCTGCACCACCTCGTAGCGAAAGAAGGGCGCCACCAGCTTGCGATCGGCCGGAACGCGCTCCGCGGGGACGACGCCGTCGTCGAGACCGTAGCGGTCGCGCTCGTAGTCGAGCCCGACGGAATAGCGCTGGACCCAGCCGTCCACCAGGCCGCGCGACCAGCCTCCGAACACCTCGTCCTTTTCCTGCTTGCGCCGGTACTGGCCGGTGCTGCCGTCGCTGTTCACGATCGAGAACGGCCGGTTGTCCCGCGAGAGGGAGACGCCCGCCGCCCACCGGGCGTCGAGCGCGTAGAACGGCCGGCTCAGCACGAATCCCTGGCTGCTGCCGCCGGCGAACGTCGCGCGCGTGTAGCCGACCGCGACGCGTTCGGCGAACGCGTTGGGATACGACTGCTGGAAATCCGTGCCGGTATGGCTCACGCCGCCGGTGCTGCCGACGTTGGCCTTGGACGCGAGGCTGATGCGCATGCCGGAGCCGAGCACGTTGTAGTCGCGCAGGCCGATGCCGCCGCTGTTGGTGCCGCCGGCGCGGCTGAGGCTCGCGCTCGGCGCGAGCGACCAGCTGTCGCGCGTGCTCACCTCGACGTCCACGACGCCGTCGCGGACCTCGACGGGGCGGATGTGAACGTCGTACAGGTAGACGTTGCCGCGCAGCAGCCGCTCGGTCTCTTCGATCACGCGCAGCGAAACCCGCTCGCCGCTCGCGAACAGGAGCTGCCTGCGGATCACCTCGGGCCGGGTGCGCACGTGCAGCCAGTTCACGAGCCGGTACAGGGCGTTGTTCTCGCGCGCGTCGCGCTCGTCGAAGACGTTCTGGTTGTCGATGCGGATCTCGCCGATCACGGCGCCGGCGGCCTCGAGCTCGCCGAAGGAGGGCAGGCGAGCGGCGTCGGGATCAGCCTGGCTCCATGCGGGAGCGGCGATGCACGCGAGCAGGAGCGCCCAGCCGGCGAGCGGCCGGCTCACGGGTACGGATTGCAGGAAGAGCGCACCGGGACAAGATAGCGCGCCCGTCCTGCGCCGGGCTGACGCCGATCAAAATCCCGTCTTCGACATGAACGAGAACTGATACGACTTGATGCCGTCCTCGCGGTGCAGCGGGAAGGCGAAATCGATGTGCACGGTCGTCCCGCTCGAGGAGCGCGCGTTCAGGACGCGGATCCCGAAGCCGACGTCGGCGAGCCAGCGCCGGTTCGCCGGCTCCTCGTCGAGCGGCCCACTCCAGGCGCGCCCGGCGTCGAGGAAGATCGCACCCCCCACGCGGAACAGCCGGTACGGGAACCAGTCGGTGTAGAGGCGCTGCTCCGCGGTGAAGAGCACGCGCCGGTCGCCGCTCTGGTAGTGCGCGGGATAGCCGCGCAGGCCGTTGTCTCCGCCGAGCAGGAGCTGCTGCGAGCCGTCCTTGAACCGCAGCCGGTCGGCGGCGAAGGAGGCGAAGAACACCGCGCTCGCGCTCTGCGCGAGGTAGTACTTGAAGGTCGTGTTTCCCACCTGGCGGTCGTTGTGATGGTCGCCGTACTCGCCCGAGACCGACCCCGAGGCGAGCAGTGTGCCGCTCGATCCGACATCGAAGCCCTTGCTCAGGCCGCCCGAGTACATCGAGACGTACTGCGTCGACCCCAGCTGGGGCAGCGAGCGCCCGAACTGCGCGTTCGCATGCAGGCCCATGGCGAAGATCTCGGTGCGCTCGATCAGGTCGCGGTTGACGACCTTGCGGAAATCGTCCTGGACCGCCTCGTACTGCAGGAACGGAGACACGAGGGTCCGGTCGGTCGGGATCTGCGCGTCCGGCGCCGCGTCGGCGGCAGGGCTGTAGTTGTCCGACAGCCACGAGAGGCCGAGCGAATAGCGGTGCGTCCATCCGTCCGCGAGTCCCGGCGACCAGCCGCCGGCGACCGACGCGGTGTCCTCGCGCCGCCGGTAGATGGGCACCGCGGTGTTCGCGCCCACGAACGAGAAGATGGTGCGGTCGTCGCGCGCTCCGGAGGCGCCGGCCGACCAGCGGGTATCGAGCGCGTAGAACGGCCGAGCGACCGACAGGCCGTCGTGGCGCCCGTCGGCGAAGCGCGACAGGTTGTAGCTCAAGGCCGTGTGGCCGTCGAACGCGTTCGCTTGCGACAGCTGCAGGTCGAGGCTCGCGGGCGCGGTGTTGCCGGTGTTGTCGGAGCTCGCCTTGCGGCCGATGCTGAACCTCGTGCCCGTGCCGAGGAAGTTGGAATCGCGGAATCCGAGGCCGCCACGGTTCACGCCGCCGGAGCGGCTGAGGTTGGCCGTCGGCACGAGCGTCCAGGTGTCCCTGGTCTTCACCTGGATGTCGACGACGCCGTCGTGGACGTCCAGCGGCCGGATGGCGACATCGTAGAAATAGTCGTTGCCGCGGAGGTTGCGCTCGGTCTCGTCGATCAGGCGCGCCGAGACGCGCTCGCCGCTCGCGAACAGCAATTGCCTGCGGATCACGTCCGGGCGCGTGCGGATGTGGAGCCAGTTCGCCAGGCTGTAGAGCGGCTTGTCCTCGCGCGGATCGGTGAGATCGAAGATGTCCTCGCTGTCGACGTGGATCTCACCGATCACGGCGCCGGCGGCCTCGAGCTCGGCGAAGGTCGGCACCGGCGGGACGTTCTCCTCGGGATCCTGCGCCGCCGCGAGGCCCGCGCCGCACACCGCGAGAACCGCGAGAAAACGCGCGAGCCCTGCGATGTGCAGAGTCAAACGCGCCGGCGAAGCGTGGGCATAGTGAGCGTAGAGACTCTCGCGCAGGGTTCGAGTTCATGCACGCGGCGGACGGGGCCGCGCGGCCGTCGCGCGGCGGCGTCGATTTCCGGCGACATCGTGTGGCCTTGTGGCGCTGCGAGCGGGTCTCGGGCCGCCATGGTACGCCATCGCGCGTCCGGATAGAATCGCCGCCATCCTTACGGAGGAAGGCGGAATGAAGCAGACGAGAGCATCGATCGCGGCCGCGCTGGCGCTCGCGGCGGCGTCGTGCTGCGCGATGGCGCAGCAGTCCAGGGGCGGCGCCGCGGCAGGCGATTATCCCGCGCGGCCGGTACATATCATGGTGGGGTTCACGCCCGGCGGCGGTCCCGACATCACCGCGCGCTACATCGCGCAGAAGCTCGGCGAGACGTGGAAGCAGCAGGTCCTCGTCGACAACCGGCCCGGCGCGGGCGGCACCATCGCGGCCAACGCCGTGGCGAAGGCGGCGCCGGACGGCTACACGCTGCTGTCGGTCTCGTCGGCGCACGCCGTGGCGCCGGCGATCTACCGGACGCTGCCGTACGACACCTTCAAGGACCTCGCCGGGATCACGCAGACGGCCAGCTCGAGCTACGTGCTGGTCGTCGCGCCCTCGCTCGGGCTGCGTTCGGTGAAGGAGCTGATCGCGCGCGCGAAAGCGGCGCCCGGCCAGCTCAACTTTTCCTCGGCCGGGGTCGGCAGCGGAACGCACTTCGCCGGCGAGATGCTGAAGGCGATGGCCGGCATCGACGTCGTGCACGTTCCCTTCAAAGGCATTCCCGAGGCCCTCACCGAGACGACCACGGGGCGCGTTCAGTTCTTCATGGCGCCCATCGCCAACTCGGTCAACCTCGTGCGCGACGGCAAGCTCGTGGGGCTCGCGGTGTCCTCGCGCGAGCGCGATCCGCTGCTGCCGGATCTGCCGACGCTCTCCGAGGCGGGCGTCCCGGGCTACGAGTCGATCCTCTGGTTCGGCCTGCTCACGTCCTCGGCGGTGCCGAGGCCGATCGTCGCCAGGCTCAACCGCGACATCGTCCGCGTCCTCCAGGATCCGGAGACGCGGGCCCGCTGGGCGCCGATCGGGATGACGCCGCGTCCGATGGCGCCCGAGGCCTTCGACGCGCTCATCCGCCACGACGAGGCGGTGTTCAGCCGCATCGCGCGCGCCGCGAGCATCCGGGCGGATTGACGGCGCCGGCCTTCAGGGCCGCGGCGGCGTGGCGTCGCGGATCAGGAGCCCCGTGGTCGAGACGCGCAGCTCGAGCTCGGCGGGCTCCGTCACCGGCACGAAGGTCGCCGATCCGTATTCGGCGTCGAGCAGCGGCGCGAGGAAGGCGTAGCGCCGCCGCAGCGAGAACAGGTCGACCGGCTTCTCGGTGCCGAGCGCGTAGACGCTGCGCGGCGCGCTGCGCTCCTGCTCGACGTCGCGGTAGCGGCCCGCGACCCGGTCGAGCTCGTACTCGGTGTGCAGGCCGAGCACATTGGCGACCGGCTTCCACTTGAGGATGCGGGCGTCGATGTAGATCTCGTCGCCGGCGAGGGCGTACGACGCCTGGCGCCCGTCGGCCGTGCGCACGGTCGCGGCGAAGCTCTGCGGCCCGGTTGGCCGCACCGAGACCCGGGCCGCCACGTCCTCCCGGGTCAAGGCGCGGTAGCCTTGCACGCCGAGCAGCACCGCGCCCGCGAGCCCCGCGAGCGACAGCAGCAGCAGGCCGGCGAGCGTGCGCAGCGCGAAGCGCACCGGCCGCATGCGCACGAGCGCGATCATGCCGGCGAGGACGAGGATCGCGCCGGCCGCGCCCAGCGCGAGCCCCGCGATCGCGAGCGGCGATTCGAGCAGCGCCGAGGGCGGCAGCAGGTCCACGCCGCCCCTACTCGGACTGCAGCTTCGCCGCGCGGATGACCTTCACCGTGTTGGCGTGGTCGCGCTCGATGAAGCGGCGGAACTCGTCGGGCGTGCCGGTGAGCTCCTCGGCGCCCTGGCGCGCGAGGCCCTCCTTGACGTCGGCAAGCGACAGCGTCTTCGTCAGCGCGTCGCGCAGCTTGTCGACGACCGGGGCGGGCACGCCCTTCGGCGCGACCAGCCCGGCCCAGCCGCTGTAGTCGTAGCCGGGCACCGTCTCCGAGATCGCCGGCATGTCGCCCAGAATCGACGAGCGGTGCGGCAGGCTCTGGCCGAGCGCGCGCAGCTTGCCGTTGCGCACGAACGATATCGCGGCGGGCGCCGGCGTCAGGGTCCAGTGCGTCTGGCCCGCGACCACCGAGTTCACCGACGGTCCGCCGCCCTTGTGCGGGACGTGGAGCGAGTCGAAGCCGGCCATCGTCATGAGCAGCACGCCCGAGAGATGGCTCTGCGAGCCCACGCCCGCCGAAGCCATGTTGATGGTCGAGGCGTGCGTCCTGGCGTACTCGATCAGCTCCTTCACGGTCTTCACCGGGAGCTCGGGATTGACGACCAGCACGTTCGGGGTGACGGCGAACGGACCGATCAGCGTGAAGTCATTGAGCGCGTCGTACGGAACCGGCTTCTTCAGCAGCGGCGCGATCATCATCGAGCCGTTCGACGCGCACAGCAGCGTGTAGCCGTCGGGCTTCGCGCTCCTCGCCGCCTCGACGCCGATCAGCCCGCCGGCGCCGTCGCGGTTCTCGACGAACACGGACTGGCCCAGCGTCTCTCCGAGCTTCGCCGCGACGATGCGGCTCATGGTGTCGATCGAGCTGCCCGGCGCGTTCGGCACGACCAGGCGCACGGCGCGGCTCGGGTAGTCGGCGGCCGATTCCTGCGCGGACACCCCGCCCGCCGCGGCGAGCGCGACCAGCGCCGCGAAAATGAGCTTCATGTCTCCCCCTTGCACAGCGTCCCTGCGCCCGAATGCTAGCACGGTCGCAGCGCCGCGCCGTCGTAGCGCGGCACCACGCGCGCGACCGAGCGCTGCGCGGCGTAGCGGATCTCGCGGTCGAGGCCGCGCACGATCATCATGCGCCCCACGCGGCAGGCGAGCAGCGTCTCCTCCGGCGCGCCCGAGCGGTAGAGCGCGCGCGCGGCGCGCGCCGCATCGGAGAAGTCGGCGCCGTCGCCGAGCCGGCTCGCGAGCAGCTCGACGAGGTAGCCCGCGCCGTAGAAGTCCTCGAGGTTGAAATTGCCGGCCGAGCCCGAGCACACGATCAGCAGCGTTCGGTCCGGGTGCGCGGAGACGACCCGGTCGACCACCGCCTCGCCGTTCAGCAGCGCCCCCGCGTAGACATCCTGCGCGCCCGAGCACGCGTGGAACGCGACGGTGCCGTTGGTCGTCGAGTAGATGAGCTTGCGGCCCGCGACGCCGTGCTCGATCAGCGCGAGCGGCGTCGGCGGCGCGAACCCCTCGAGCGTCACCGTGTTCAGCTCGCCGGCGAGGACGAAGCCGCCCGCGTCCTCGCGCGCGGCCACGGCGCGCGCCGCGGCGCCGTCGAGCGTCGGGATCACCTCGGTCGCGCCCGCCGCCAGCGCCGCGACGATGGTCGAGGTCGCGAACAGCACGTCGAGCACGATCACCACCTTGCCGGGAAGGCGGACGGTGTCGAGCTCCTCTTTGCGGGTGAGGACGTGGACCTTGTGCGAGAGGATCACCGGCTCGGGACCGGCTCAGGACCGGGATTCGGACCTGAGTTCGGCCTTCAGCTGCAGCGACTTGTACTCGAGATACTCCTCGAGGCCGGGCCGGCCGAGCTCGCGCCCGCGCCCCGACTGCTTGTAGCCGCCGAACGGCGCCTGCATGTTGAAGGCGCCGCCGTTGATGTCGACCTGCCCGGTGCGCAGCCGCCGCGCGACGCGCTTGGCGCGCTCCTCGTCCTTCGACCACACGCCGCCGGCGAGGCCGTAGATGGTATCGTTGGCGATGCGCACCGCCTCGTCGTCGTCGCGGTAGGTGATGATCGCGAGGACCGGGCCGAAGATCTCTTCCTGCGCGAGCGTCGAGTGCGGGTCGACGCGCCCGAACACGGTCGGCCGGACGTACCAGCCGCGCGCGAGGCCATCGGGCCGCTCGGCGCCGCCGGTGAGCAGCTGCGCGCCTTCGGCGACGCCTTTCGCGATGTAGCCGCGCACGCGCTCGAGCTGCGCCTTCGACGTGACCGGGCCGAGCTTCGCGTCGCCGAAGGGATCGCCGACGGTGAAGCCCTGCGCCGCCTCGACCGCGAGGCGCGCGGCCTCCTCGTAGCGGCTCTCGGGCACGAGCAGCCGCGTGTGCGCGCTGCAGGTCTGGCCGGTGTTGAGGAAGCACGCGTTGACGGTGCTCTTCACGGCCTGCGCGAGGTCGGCGTCGTCGAGTACGATCGCCGCCGACTTGCCGCCCAGCTCGAGCGTCACGCGCTTGACCTGCTGCGCGCCGAGCTCGGCGACGCGCTTGCCGGCGCGCACCGAGCCGGTGAAGGAAACCATGTCCACGCCGGGATGGCGCGCGATCGCCTCGCCCACGACCGGGCCGTAGCCGGTGACGAGATTGAACACGCCCTTCGGCAGTCCCGCGGCATGCACGACCTCGGCGAGGATGAAGGCGTTGAGCGGCGCGAGCTCGGAGGGCTTGAGCACCACGGTGCAGCCGGCGGCGAGCGCCGGCGCCACCTTGGCGGCGATCTGGTGCAGCGGATAGTTCCACGGCGTGATCGCGCCCACGACCCCGACCGGCTCGCGCAGCACGATCGAGTTGCCGACGCGTTCTTCGAACGCAAAGCTCCCGAGCATCTTCGCGTACATCGCGAAGGTGTAGATCGGCGAGCCCGCCTGGATGCGCGTCGCGAGCTTGAGCGGCATGCCGACCTCGGCGGCGATCGTGCGCCCGATCTCGTCGGCGCGCGCTTTCAGGCCCTCGTGGATCTTCGAGAGGAAGGCGGCGCGCCCGGCGGGCGGCGTCGCCGCCCAGGAATCGAAGGCCGCGCGGGCGGCGGTCGCCGCCGAATCGACATCGTCCGGTGTCCCCTCGGGCACGCGGCCGATAGGCTCCTCGGTGGACGGCGAGACGACGGCGATGGTGTTTGCGCCGGCGGAGGCGGTCCAGCGCCCGTCGACGTAGAGCTGGTCGCGGTTCTGCATGGGAAGATTGGACACGGGAGTGAACGGCGATTATAAGGAAATGCCCAATACGGCGTGCCCGGCATGCTCGCTCGTCTTCTTCTTGCGCTCGTCCTCCTGCTCGCGTCGCCCGCGAGGGCCGCCGAGCGGCTGCCCGCGCTCGGGGCCGACGGCGCGGCGGTCACCGTCTCGGGCGTGTCCTCGGGTGCGTTCATGGCGGTCCAGTTCCACGTCGCGCATTCGGCGACCGTGCGCGGCGCGGGCGCGATCGCGGGCGGGCCCTACGATTGCGCGCAGGGGAGCCTCTGGACCGCGCTCACGAGCTGCATGGACCCCGGCCCGTTCTCGCCGCTCCCAGACGCGCGGCGCCTCGCCGAGCTCGCGCGCGGCCTCGCCAAGGCCGGCGGGATCGACCCGGTCGAGCGGCTCGCCGGCGCGAAGCTGTGGCTGTTCACGGGGACTCGCGACGACACCGTCTCCTCCGAGGTGGTCGAGGCGCTGCGGCGCTTCTACCTCGCGCTCGCGCCCGACGCCGACGTCGCGTTCGAGAACAGCGTGCCCGCCGGCCACGGCATGCCGACGCAGGAAGAGGGCAACGAGTGCTCGACCACGCAGCCGCCGTTCATCGTCGACTGCGCCTACGACGCCGCGGGCATCCTGCTCGCTCAACTGCTCGGGCCGCTCGCCGCGCCGACACCGAAACAGGACGGCAAGCTTCTCGAGTTCGATCAGCGCGAGTTCGCCGGCGGAAATCCGGCGGCGATCAGCATGGGCGATGCGGGCTACGTCTTCGTCCCGGACGCGTGCGCGAAGGAGCGTTGCCGCGTCCACGTCGTCTTCCACGGATGCCGCCAGAGCGCGACCCAGATCGACAAGCGTTTCGTGCTCGAGGCCGGGTACAACCGCTGGGCGGCGGCGAACCGGCTGATCGTGCTCTACCCGCAGACGACGCCGCGCTGGGGCTACAGCTTCGCGTCCGGCAATTTCGTATTCAATCCGAAGGCCTGCTGGGACTGGTGGGGGTACACCGGCGCGCGCTACGCGGCGAAGGAGGGCGCGCAGGTGCGCGCCGTGCAGGCGATGCTCGAGCGGCTCGCGCAGCCGCGCTGAGCGCCTCAGTCCCGATTCGAAGCGACGTCGGGGCGCGCTCGCTCGTAGCGAAGCACCGCGCTGCGCAGCGCTTCGGGCCACGGCGCCGACTTGCGCGTCTTCGGATCGGCGTTGACGTAGACCAGCTCGCCGCTCGTGATCCTGTCGCCGCCGCGCCAGATGCCGAACGCGAACGTCATCGACGAGCGCCCGATGCGCGCGACGCGGCAGCCCACGTCGAGCACGTCTTCGTAGGTGGCCGAGGCGTGATACTCGGCGGCGGCCTTCACCGCGTAGATGTCGGTGCCGTGCGCGAGGACGTCGTCGGGGTAGCGGAACCCGATCGCGCGCCAGTACTCCGCGATCGCGACGTCGAAGTAGAGGAAGTAGTGGCCGTTGAAGACCACGTCCTGGCGGTCGACCTCGGCCCAGCGCACGCGCAGCGTGTGGAAGAAGGTGAAGTCGCCGCGGTCCATTTAGACTCGCATTATGGATGAAATCGTCGTCCGCTCGATGCTCAGGTGGCCCGACGTGCCGTCGGTCTACGGCTGGCTCGCGCTCGACCGCCGCGGCGCGTGGCTGATCAAGGGCGTCTCGGGCGCGTTCGGCCGCATCACGAACGCGGCGGTGATCGATTTCATCGGCCGCAATTACGCGGCCGACGGCGCCGGGCGCTGGTATTTTCAGAACGGTCCGCAGCGCGTGTTCGTGTCGCTCGCGTACACGCCCTGGGTGTGGCGGCTCGACGACTCGGGCATGCGCCTGGTGTCGCACACCGGCGCCGACGCCGGCGCGCTGCGCGCGGGCTTCCTCGACGAGTCGGGAGCGCTGCTGCTCGAGACCGCGCTCGGCGTCGGCGTCGTGTCGGACCGCGACCTCGCGGCGGTGGCCGCGCGCGTGCCCGAGCCGGTGGCGCGCGGCGAGACCGCCGACTGCGCGCTGCTCGGCGCGCGCGTGCGCGTCGCGCCGATACGCTCGGCCGACGTGGCGTCGCGCTTCGGCTTCGTGCCGCGCCCCGCGCCCGCGCCGGGCGAGCCCGAATGCTGAGGCCTTGCTGCGACGCGGCAGTGTAACAAGGCGTAAAAGCAGAACCCCGCCGCGCACCGCGGGTCTACACTCAAGGCATGAAGCGCTGGATCGTCTTTCTCCTGTCGATCGCGATGCTCGCGGGCGCCGACGTGG
>DATDMW010000107.1:0-29437 GCA_036518595.1 Burkholderiales bacterium | reverse complement strand
GCGCTGCGTTTCGACCAGCGGGTTGGCGACGTACTTGCCGTCGACCTTCAGCGCGGGGGCGATGTCGGCGAGCACGCCCCAGTGGTAGGCCTTGTGCGCCGAGAACGGCTCGCACAGCACGCACGCGACCATCGCGCGGTCCGCGCCCATGACGGGCGGCAGGAAGTCGGTCGCGCCGCCGATCGGCGCCGAGCCGTGCTTGGTGCCCGCCTGGCCGAAGCGCGCGAGGTCCTGCGCGATCGAGAAGTCGCACGCCATGCCGAGCTCCTGGCCGCCGCCGACGCGCATGCCGTTCACGCGGCAGATCACCGGCTTGTCGCAGGCGAGAATCGAGGAGACCATGTCGTTGAAGAGGCGCATGTACTGCCGGTACTCCTGCGGACGCCCCGCGTAGTACTCGGCGTACTCCTTGGTGTTGCCGCCGGTGCAGAAGGCCTTGTCCCCGACGCCGGTGAAGACGACGCAGTTCACGTCGCGCGAGTTCGAGGCCGCCCGGAACGCGAGCACGATCCCCTTGGCCATCTCGGTCGTATAGGAGTTGTACTGCGCCTCGTTGTCGAGCCAGATCCAGGCGTTGTACAGACCCGGGACGGTACGGCCGTCGGGCGTCCTGGCGGCGCGCTTCTCGACGCGCACGCCGCGCGCGGTCCACCCGTCGACGAGGTCGTGGCTCTTGAGCACGAAAGGAGCGGCGGGAGCGTTCATCGGGCCTCCTCCGGAACGGAATGGCGGTATTACAGTACCCCTTTACCACAATACCTTTGTCCTAGATCAAACCCGGGCCGGTTTCGGCTGCCTAGACTGCGATCACCAAGGAGGACTTCAGGTGACCGACAGATCCGACGCCGTGGCCGCGGCATCCAGCGTTTCCGTCGCGCTCACCGGCAGCGGCGGCTCCGGCGTGATGACGGCCGGCAACGTCCTGCTCGAGGCCGCAGCGCGCGCGGGCTGGTACGGCCTGATGGTGCGCTCGAGCGGCCCGCAGATCCGCGGCGGCGAGGCGGCGGCGCTGCTGCGCTTCGCGGCGCGCCCGATCGACTGCCTCGACGACCGCTTCGACGCGCTGCTTGCGATCGACTGGCAGAACGTCCACCGCTTCGCCGACGAAATTCCCATCGACGGCGCGAGCCTGATGGTCGGCGACCCCGACCAGGGCGAGCCGCCCGAGGTTTTCGTCAAGCGCGCGCCGCGCCGCGCGTCGGTCGCGTTCAAGAAGACGGCGAAGTCGATTCCCGGAAGCTGGCCCAACATGGTGATGGTCGGCGTCGCGGGCGCGCTGGTCGGTCTTCCCGCCGACGCGGTCAAGGCGGTGCTCAGACAATCGCAGAAGAGGGGACAGGACGCGCTCGCGGCGACGCTCGCCGCCGTCGACGCCGGGTATGCGGCCGCGACGCAGCTGCCCGGCGTGCCGCGGCTCGCGCCGCCGCGCCGCGCCGCCGCGCCGCGCTGGCTGATCAGCGGCAACGAGGCCGCGGGCTACGGGGCACTGCGCGGCGGAGTGCGCTTCGTCGCCGCCTATCCGATCACGCCGGCGACCGAGGTGCTGGAGTGGATGGCGCCCGCGCTCGCCGAGGTCGGCGGCGCTCTGGTGCAGGCCGAGGACGAGCTCGCCTCGATCAACATGGCGATCGGCGCCTCGTTCGGCGGCGTGCCTTCGCTCACCGCGACCTCGGGCCCCGGCCTCGCGCTGATGACCGAGGCGCTCGGCCTCGCGGTCGCGGCCGAGGTGCCGATCGTCGTCGTCGACGTGATGCGCGGCGGTCCGTCGACCGGTATCCCGGCGAAGAGCGAGCAGAGCGACGTCAACATCGCGGTCAAGGGCCTGCACGGCGACGCGCCGCGGGTCGTGGTTGCGCCGAACTCCGTGGCCGACTGCCTCACCGCGACGCAATGGGCCGTGCACCTGGCCGAGGCCATGCAGGCGCCCGCGATCGTGCTGTCCGACCAGTACCTCGGGCAGACGCGCGCGACGGTCGACCGGCCTGCCGACATGAGCTTCATCGGCGAGCGAGCCGTCTCCGCGGCGCGCGCGGACGGCTACAAGCGCTACGCGCTGACCGAATCGGGCATCTCGCCCATGGCGGTTCCCGGTACGCCGGGCTGCGCGTATACCGCCGACGGTCTCGAGCACAACGAGCGCGGCATTCCCTCGTCGCAGTCGGCCGACCACGCGGCGCAGCTCGCCAAGCGCGAGCGCAAGCTGAAGCAACACGACTACGGCGCGCTGTGGGCCGAGATCGAGGGCGACGGGGACACGGCGGTGATCACGTTCGGCTCGTGCACGGGTCCTGTGCGGGAAGCGCTGGCGCGCGCCGCACAGGACGGCCTCAAGGCGCGCCTCGTCTCGATGCGCCTGCTCTCGCCCGCGCAGCCCGAGCGTCTCGCGCAGGCGCTCGCCGGCGTGAAGCGCGTGCTCGTCGTCGAGCAGAACCATGGCGCGCAGTTCCACCGCTACCTGCGCTCGGACTTCGATCTTCCCGGCGAGGTGCGCAGCCTGCACCGTCCCGGTCCGTTGCCGATCGCGCCGGGCGAGGTCTACCGCGAACTCGTCGAATGGAGCCGCGCATGAGCAGCGTCCCCTCCGCCGCGCCGACGGCGCAGGCGTTCAAGTCCGACTACAAGCCCATCTGGTGCCCGGGGTGCGGCGACTACTCGGTGCTGTCCTCGATCACCAAGGCGTTCGCGATGCTCGCGCTGCGCCCCGAGAACGTCGCGGTCGTGTCCGGGATCGGCTGCTCGTCGCGCATCCCGGCGTACACCAACTGCTACGGCTTCCACGGCGTGCACGGGCGCGCGCTCGCGGCGGGCACGGGTCTCAAGATCGCGCGGCCCGACCTCACGGTCATGGTCGCCAGCGGCGACGGCGACGGCTACTCGATCGGCGGCAACCATTTCCTGCACGCCTGCCGGCGCAATGTCGATATCACGTACATCGTCATGGACAACCACGTCTATGGCATGACCAAGGGACAGCCGTCGCCGACCACCGAGCCCGACTGGGACTCCAAGCTCTCGCCCGGCGGCACCGGACTGCGCAGCTTCCACCCGCTCGTGATCGCGCTCGCGGCCGGAGCGAACTTCGTCGCGCGCGCCTTCGCCGGCGACCCGAACGGCACGGCCGAGATCATCGCCGACGCGATCCGCACGCCGGGGTTCTCGTTCGTCGAGATCCTGAGCCCTTGCGTGACGTTCCGTCCCGAGCAGCGCGAATGGAAGGACAAGGTGCGCGCCGCGCCGGTCGCGGTCACGGACGATGCGGCGCGCGCCGCGCGCCGCATCATGACCGACGACGGCTTCAACATCGGGGTGCTCTACAAGGGCAACCGCAAGCCGTTCGCGCGCTCGGCGGGCGCGGCGGTGAAGCGTCCAGCCGATCTCGAGTCGGACTTCGCCCTGTGAGCGCCCGCCCTGCCCCGAAGGCGACGCGCAAGGCCACACGCCGCAAGGCCGCCGGGCGGGCCCGCGCAAGCGACCAGGCCGATTTCCTCGCGCGCGCCTGGACAATGGAGGTCGAGGCCGCCGAGCGCTACCTCACGTTCGCCGACGCGATGCAGACCCACAACAATCCCGAGGTCGCGGAGCTCTTCCGCAAGCTCGCGCGGATCGAGCAGATGCACGCCGACCAGATCCTCGAGCACAGCCTCGCGACGCACCCGCCGGTGCTGCCTCCCGGAGGCGTGCGCTGGGGCGCGGGCAGGGAAGGCCCCGAGACCGCCGACCCGGGCGATCTCCATTACCGGATGCAGCCCTACCACGCGCTCCAGGTCGCGCTCGCGTGCGAACGCCGCGCACGCGCGTATTTCGCCGAAGTGGCGCGCAGCGCCCCGCTGCCCGCGGTGCGGAAGGCCGCGCGCGAGATGGCGGAAGAAGAAGCCGAGCACATTGAGCTGATCGAAGAATGGATCTCGCGCACGCCGGCGCCCGACAAGGACTGGCAGCACGATCCCGACCCGCCGGTGTTCTCGGATTGAGGGCTCGCGTGGACGTGCTGCACCCGAAGGGCTGGGCCGCGCCGATCGGCTACGCCAACGGCATCGCCGCCTCGGGACGCATCGTCTTCGTCGCCGGCCAGGTCGGCTGGGACGAGCGCCAGCAGTTCCAATCCGAAGACATCGCACCGCAGTTCGAGCAGGCGCTCCGGAACGTGCTCGCGGTGCTCGCCGAGGCGGGCGCGCGGCCCGAGCACGTCTGCCGCATGACCGCGTACTGCTGCGACAAGCCCCGCTACCTGCGCGCGCGCAAGGAGCTGGGCGCGATCTGGCGGCGTCACATGGGACGCCACTATCCGGCGATGAGCATGGTCTTCGTCGCCGACCTGCTCGACTCCCCCGGCAAGATCGAGCTCGAGGCGACCGCGGTGGTGCCGGTGCGCGCCGGCAGCGCTAGGGGATCACGGGCAGCAGCAGCGAAGCGGGGCGGCCGGCGCCGAAGTGCAGCGTGACCTTGCCGCCGAAGACCTTCGGCGGCCGGTCGGTCTCATCGTCGTGGGTGAACGGCCCGCACCCGCGCATCGGGTTCTTCATGTTCGAGAGCGTCGCCGGCGCCTCGTCGTGCTCGTAGTCGCGGCCACGGATGGACAGCGCAATGCGGTAGCCGGCAGGCACCACGATGCAGGTGGGCCAGATCTCGACCTCGAGCTCGTACACCTTGCCGGGCTCGAGGGGCTGCTTCTGGTCGTGCGTGTGGAACGGACGGTACGGCAGCGAGCGCCGCGGATCGAGCTTGCGGTGGGAGGCGCGCAGCCAGCCCTGCGCCACCGGCGTCTTCGGATCGAGCGCGCCCTGGAACAGCACCTCCCTGCCCTTCGGGTCGAACACGCGCAGCACGGCGAACACGTCGGCGTCCGCGGTCGACGAAGACAGCGAGAGCTTGAGCGATGAAGGCCCGGTGATCTCCATCGGCTTCGCGAGCGGCGGCGTCGAGAAGGTGAGGCCGTCGCCCAGCGCGTCGTAGGCGAGCGACGACACTGCCCCGACCTCGCCCGTTCCCAGGCGCATGCCCTTCGGATCGAGATGGAAGCGCGTCCACTTCGTGCGCGCGAGCGGCCATTCGTTCTCCTCGCGCAGCACGTACTTCTCGCCGGGATGACGCACGTTGAGCAGCACGCGCGGCTGCCGCTCCCAGCCGTTCTTCTCCTCCTTCAGGAAATGGGCGAAAAAGCGCTTCTGCAGCTTCACGCCGTAGTCGGTGTAGAACGGCGCCCAATGCGAGCCGCCGTGCACCTCGAGCCACTTCTGCTTGGTCCCTGCGAACATGAAGCCCTCGAAGTTGCCGCGCGAGTGCAGCCCCTGGCCGCCCCAGTTCGCCGCCGAGAGCAGCGGCACGTTGACCCGCGCAAGGTCGGGCGAGCGCTCCGCGTAATAGCGGTCCCACATCTCGCGCGACAGGAACGCCTGCCACATGTCCTCGCGGTTCTTGACGAGCTCGTCGGGCGGCAGCGTCTCGGGCCCGCAGACCAGCTCGCCCGTGACGCGGCTCCGCGCGCCGCGCGTGCCCTGCCCGTGCTGCACGGTCTTCACCTGCATGTCCTGCCAGTTCTTGCGGAACGAGCAGATGATCCCGCCGTGGCGCGCGCTCTCGCGGTAGGCGTCGTTCCAGCCTTCCCAGACGCAGATGGCGGCGAGGTGCGGCGGGTTCGCCGCGGCGGCGCGCCACTGGTTGCTCGCGTAATACGAGATGCCGTTCATGCCGACCTTGCCGCTGCACCAGGCCTGTTGCGCGGCCCACTCGATGCAGAGGTAGATGTCGCGCGTTTCGCGAGCGTTGTTGTGGCACAGGAATCCCGGCGAGCGCCCGGCGCCGCGCGAGTCGACGCGGACGCAGGCGTAGCCGTCGGGCACCCACTTCTCGGGATCGACGACCTCCCAGTTCGCGTGTCGGTTGGACGAGCCGGCGACGGCGTCGGGGTAGTCGCGCGCCATGATCTCCCACGCCGTCTTGTAGCCGTCCTGGAAGGCGAGGCCCTTGCCGTACGGACCGTAGCTCAGGATCACCGGATAGCGTCCCTCGGCCTCGGGCCGGAACACGTCGGCGCGCAGCACCAGGCCGTCGTCCATCGTGATCGGCACGTCCCATTCGATCCTCATGCCTTCGCGCACCTCGGACAGGCTCATGACGCGCCCCGGATCCCGAGCAGGCGCTCGGCGTTGCGGAAGGCGATCTTCTCGCGGTCGCCCTCGCTGATCGAGATCTTCCCGAGAAACGCCGCCGCCGTGAGGTTCGCCTCGTACGGCCAGTCCGCGGCGAACAGGATGTTGTCCGCGCCGAGCGCGAGCAGCGTGCACACGAACGCCGGCTCGTACCAGTTGCCGCTGGTCGTGACGAGAAGGTTATCGCGCAGATACTCGATCGGGCGCTTCTTCAGGCCCCGGCGCGCCGCGGCGCGGCCGGCGTGGTCGTCCAGACGGTGCATCGCGAACGGCAGGCCTTCGCCGAGGTGCCCGAGGATGATCCTCAGGCGCGGGTACGCGTCGAACACGCCCGCGAACACGATGCGCAGGAAGTGGCAGCTCGTGTCGATCGCGAAGCCCCATGCGGCGCGCGCCAGCTCCTCGTAGCCTTTGAAGTAGGACTCGAGCGCCTTGGGATGCGCGAGCGTCGGGTGCAGGTAGACCGGCACACCGAGCGCCTCGGCGCGCTCGAACACCGGCCAGTACTTGCGGTCGTCGAGGAACTCTCCCTGCTGGTGGCCGTGGATCATCGCGCCGCGGAAGCCGAGCTTTCGCACGCAGCGCTCGAGCTCGTCGGCTGCCGCCGCGGGGTCGGCGGTCGGCAGCGCGGCGAATCCCTCGAAGCGGGCCGGATGCGCCTGCATCGCCTCGTGCACCCGATCGTTCGCGTCGCGCGCCATCGGGATCGCCATCTCTTTCGCGAACCCTTGCGGACCGGGCGAGCCGAACGAGAGCACCTGCACGTCGATGCCGGCGGCGTCCATGGCGGCGATCCGCCGGGCGCCGAGGTCGCCCAGCTCGTCCACGATGTCGTGCCCGAGCTGCTCGCTGCGGGAGGTCAGGTAGAAGTTGCGGAACTCGTTCGCCGGCACCTGCTGCCGGTACATCGCGGTGGTGTAGTGCTCCTCGATCGCTATGGTTCTCATGACCGTCCCGGATCCTCGCGCGGACGGCAATGGTAACCCGCCGGGCGGCGGCGCGGCTCCGGAGGCGAACCCCGCGTCAGCGCGCGCGGGCGAGCACCGCGCGGATCTCCCCGCCGGCGTCGCTGCGAGTCTCGACCTCCGCGAGCGCAGGGTTCTTCGCGAGCTGACGTGCGGTCGCCGGGCCCTGCCCCGCGCCGATCTCCAGCGCGAGCCACGCGCCCGGCTTCAGGAAGCGCGGCGCCTCGCGCAGGAAGCGCGTGAGCACCGAGATGCCGAACGTTCCGCCGTCGAACGCCAGCCCCGGCTCGAAGCCCGAGATTTCGCGGTGCATCCCGGGCACTTTCGAGGACGAGATGTAAGGAGGATTGCACGACACGAGGTCGCACCGGCCGAGGAACTCCGCGTCCTGGAACGGCGCGAACAGGTCGCCTTCCCGGAACTCGACGCGCGACGCGAGCCCGCAGCGCTCGGCATTGAGCCGCGCGAGCGCGACCGCCTCGGGAGACAGATCCGCGCCCCAGACGCGCGCGCGCGGCTCGTGGCTCGCGCAGGCGAGCGCGAGGTTGCCGCAGCCGGTGCACAGGTCGATCACGCGGATCTCGTCGCGCTCGCGCGCGATCTGATCGAGCTTGCCGGCGAGCGCGCGTCCCAGGATCTCGGTTTCCTTGCGCGGGATGAGCGCCGACGGACCGGCGAGCAGGTCGAGGCCCATGAACGTCTGCCGACCGGTGAGATGCGCGAGCGGCTCTCCGTCGCGCTTGCGCTCGAGCAGCGTCCGCAGGCGCCCGAGCGCCTGTTCGTCGAGCGCGGGGAGCGCCAGGGCGACGCAGCGCTCGGCGGACATGGGCGTCCCCGCGGCGGTGAGCCACAAGGCCCGCGCGACGGCTTCTGCGGTCTCCTCCGGCTTGTCGGGCAGCGGCGTCCAGAACTCCTCGACTTCGGCGAGCACGGCCTGGAACGACGACGGCTTCCCGGCGAAGAGGTCTGCGGGTCGGTTCGTCTTCGAGGTGGGGAGCATTTTTCCGGTCTAGGCGCGCGACCGGTGGATTCTATGAAGGGGCCGCGAACCGCGATGGCGGCTGCATGCACCGGGCCACGGGCCGTTCGGCTCATTGAGCCAGCGCTCATGATAATCTGCGATGGTTCTTCCGCATCGGACCCTCGATGAGCTTCAGCGAACGACGCCAGCGCCTGCGCGCCCTCTTGTCAGGGACGCGCTGTATCTATCCGGGTTCCGTGTACGACGCGCTCTCGGCCCGTATCGCGGAGGACCTCGGGTTCGAGGCCGGCATGTTCGCCGGGTCGATCGCGTCGCTCGCCGTGCTCGGCGCCCCGGACCTCGTCGTGCTGACGCTGACCGAGTTCGCCGAGCAGGCGCGCCGGATCTGCCGCGCCGGCACGCTGCCGCTGATCGTCGACGCCGACCACGGCTACGGCAACGCGCTCAACGTGCGCCGCACCGTCGAGGAGCTGGAGAACGCGGGCGTGGCCGCGCTCACGATCGAAGATACGCTCCTGCCCGCACCCTTCGGCGGCGGCAAGGACCAGCTCATCCCGACCGCGGAGGCGACCGGCAAGATGCGCGCCGCGCTGTCGGCGCGCGGCGACCCGGCGCTGGTCGTCGTCGGCCGGACCAGCGCGCTGCCGTTCGCCGGCGTCGAGGAGGCCGTCGCGCGAGCGAAAGCGTACGAGGCCGCCGGAGTCGACGCGCTGTTCTTCGTGGGCATGAAATCGCGGGCGCAGCTCGACGCGATCGCGCCGAGCGTGGGCGTGCCGATCTTCCTCGGCAACGTCGGGCCGGAGCTGATGGATCGCGATTACCTGGGAAGCCGCGGCGTGCGCGTGTGCCTGCAGGGGCACCAGCCTTTTATGGCCGCGGTGCGCGCGGTGCACGAGACGCTGAAGGCGCTGCGGGAGGGAACGCCGCCCGCGCAGATCACCGGCGTGGCCGCCGCCGACCTCGTGAAACGGGCGACGCGCGACAGCGACTATCGTCGGTGGATGCGCGAATTCCTGGGGAGCCCGTAGCAGAAGCTACTGCAGCGTGCGGGCGAAGGTCCTTCCGGGGAGCACTTCGAGCGCTTCCGGACGCTCGGTCACGATGTCGGACACGATGCCGCCGAGGGCCTCGCCGATCTCGTTCTGGTATTCCTGGCTGATGGGCTTGCCGAAATCGACGTCGGTGATGAAGATCTGCGCCTCGGTGTCGCCGATGTCCATGCCCGGCGGCAGATCGGCGCGCCCGCCCAGGGAGAAGCACAGCAGCTCCGGGTACGTGCGGAACAGCACGTGCACCAGCGCCGCGAAACCCTCCTCGACCCGGCGGAGCTGAGGGCTCAGCTGTTCGATTTGGAGCGTTTTCATCGTCGTCTCCTTTCGAGCGTCCCGAACGCGGAGGCGTGACGTATTTCACGCGCCTCCCGATTCCGATCCTTACGGTCGCTTAACGAGCAAGCTCCGTTCCACGAATACGCCTGAATTTGACGGCGATGGCCCGGACGGGGGTGGGCTGCCGCGGGACGCGGCCCATGTCGGGCCGCTAAGGGGCTGTTTCGGAAGGCGAAGAATATGACGAATCGATACGGAAAAACGCGCGCCGGGAGGCCCTTTCACCCGTCCTCCGGGTGTCGGAAAGAGCCCGCTCACTGGCGAATGGACAACTTTGCCGATGGTTCTGCAAGAGTGCGCCGTCTGTCGTTGCGCACCGACAGCGCGTCCGGCGATCCGGCGACGAAGACGCTACGCCTTCGGCGCGGGATGAATGTTGTCGACCCAGTGCACCTGCTCGGGTTGCTCCACCGCGGGGATGTCCAGGTTCACGACCACCGGCTGCTGGCCGCTGCGCACGAGCACGCACGAGAGCGGCTGCTCGTCGCTCGCGTTGATCTCCTGGTGCGGCACGTACGGCGGCACGTAGATGAAATCTCCGGGGCCCGCCTCGGCGACGAACTCGAGCCTCTCGCCCCAGCGCATGCGCGCGCGCCCGCTCACGACATAGATGACGCTCTCGACCGGCCCGTGATGATGCGCGCCGGTCTTCGCTTTCGGGTGGATCACGACGGTCCCGGCCCAGAGCTTCTCGGCGCCCGCGCGCGCGTACGTGATCGCCGCGGCGCGGTTCATGCCCGGCGTCTGCGCCGTGTTCACGTCGAGCTCGCCGGAGCGCACGACGCGCACGCCCTGGTGCTTCCATTTCGATTCCATAGGCTCTCCGCCTGATGAATTGCGCGTCTCTATAATAGCGGCATGCCGTTCGCGACGATCAACGGGATCCGCATCCATTACGCCGTCCAGGGCGCGGGACCGCACCTGCTGATGTTCGCTCCGGGCGGCTGGCGCTCGGTGATGTCGCGCTGGACGGCCGCGGGCGGCAAGGAGGCGTTCGGCGAGATGGACGGCCTCGCGACGCTCTCGCGCCACTTCACCACGATCGCCTACGACCGCCGCGAGTGCGGCCTGTCGGGCGGGCGCGTCGAGCCGCTCGCCTGGGATCTCTACGTCGCCGAGGCGAAGGCACTGCTCGATCTCGCCGGCGCGAAGCGCGCCTGGGTGCTCGGCTCGTGCATGGGCGCGTCGCTCGCGCTCGCGTTCGCGGCCCGCCACCCGCAGGCCTGCCTCGGCCTGCTGCTGCATTGGCCAGTCGGCGGCTACCTCTGGATGAAGAAGGGCCACGGCTTCTTCCAGCGACACATCGATTTCGTGCGCGCGAACGGCCTCGCGGCGGTCGTCGCGCGCGCGCCGAAAGGCGAGAATTTCTGGTACGACCCCGAGATCGGGCCCTGGGGCTCGCCGGCCGCGGTCTATCTGGAGTTTGCCGCCGAGCTCGCGCGCCAGGACGTCGGGCGCTACCTCGAGATCTGCGCGCAGAGCCGCGACGCGATCTTCAACGACACCATGCCCTCGGGCGCGAGCGGCGACGAGCTGATGCGCATGGACATGCCCGCGCTCATCCTGTCGGGAGCCGACACGCGCCACACGGTGTCCTCGGCGTGGGCGCTCAAGGAGCTCATGCCGCGCGCCGAGCTCTGGGACGTGCTGCCGCCGCGCCAGACCGGCGCCAACGTGCTCGAGCAGGTCCTGCGCTTCGCGTCGCCTCAGCGAGACAAGGTCGCCAGCGCGCGCTCGTAGTACGACAGGTCGACGTAGCGCTCGGGCGCGGGCGCCGGGCGGCCGCCTCCTTCGATCTCCTGGCGCAGCGCCAGCATGTTGCGGAACCCCTGCATATCGAACCTGGCGTCGGGCGTGAACCCTGCCGCGGGATCGGCGAGCTGCCGGTAAGCGCGGGCGGCCACCTCCGGCGTGATCTTGAGCTCGCGCTGGAGCATCGCGATGCACTCGTCGCGGTGGCGCGGGTCGAGCACCCAGCGCAGCGACTCGACGTACGCGGCGATGTAGCGCTCGAGCAGGCCGCGATTGCGCTCGGCCCAGGCGCGCAGGGCGAAGGCGCCGTTCGCCTGGTACGGTCCTAGCGCGTCGACCGGGTTGCCGAGGCTCTTCATCCCCATCGCCTCGGCCTGGATCGTATACGGGAGATTGAGGATCGCCGCCGCGTTGGCCGGATCCGCGGCCATCGCCTTCAGGCGCAGCTCGCCGCGGCCGACAGGCTTCACGGTGTAATCGCGGCCTTCGAGCAGGCCGTGCTTCTGCAGCATCTTCTTCGCGAGCAGCGCGTACGCGGTGTTCGGCGCGTCGACGACAAGCACGCGGCCGCGCAGGTCGGCGAAGGAGCCGATGCCCGGCTGCACGAAGAACTGGTTCATGCCGCTGTCGCCGCCGGTGACGATGACGACGTCGCGGCCGCCGTCGGCCATCGCCACCGCGTTGTCGACCGCCGCGTGCACGACGTCGAACTCGCCCGCGGCCAGGCCCTGGCGCTGCTTGGTGGAGTTTTCGGTGAACGAGAGCCGTACCGCGAGCCCGCGCGCCGCGAAGATGCCCTTCTCCACGCCGGCATGGAGGGGCAGCGACTTCGCATTGGGGAAGGCGTTGACGCGGACGGCGTCTGCATCGGCGGCGCCGGCGGCGCCCGTGGCGAGCGCCGCAGCGATGGCGGCGGCGAAGAGCAGTGGACGCATGGCGCGGCTCAGCGGTTCGCGCTCCAGCGCTCGCTCTTCGCGCCGGATTTGACGGTGCCCTCGATCATCTTGTCACCGACGCGCCCGCGGTACTCGGCGCCCCCGGCGGTGAAGCTGATCTGGTCGCCGCGCAGCTTGCCGCGCTGGACCGGCAGCGACTTGCCGCCCGAGCTCAGTGTGCCGCTCACCGTCTGGTACGTCTGCCGCAGCGTCAACTCGCCCTGGGCCGTCTTCCACGAGCCCTCGACGTGCGCCGGGACGATCCACAGGTACGCGGTGCAGTACGAGCTGCAGCCGAGTTCGGCCGTCTCGTCCGGATCCCAATCGCCCATGCGGAACGTGTTGGAGACGACGCGCGTGCCGGGCTTCAGATTAAGGATCGTCGGCCGCAGCCGCAGGTTGATGTCGGTGAGCAGGAACATCGTGATCACCGTGGCCCGGGACAGGTCGGTCTTGAACAGATCGGCGCGCTCGAACTTGGCCCGATCCGTGACGCCGGCCTGCTTCGCGTTGCGGCGCGACAGCTCGACCATGTCGGGGTTGTACTCGATGCCGAGCGCGTGCGCCCCCCGCTTGGCCGCGCCGATGACGGTGCGGCCGTCCCCCGAGCCGAGGTCCATCACGAAGTCCTTGGGAGTGACCTTCGCCATGTCGAGCATCTTCTGCACCAGCGCCTCGGGCGTCGGCACCCAGACGACGTCCTTGCCCTGCTGCCCGACCTCCGGCTGGAACTGGCTGCTGGCCGCGGTCTGCGCCAGTGCACCGGCCGGCACCGCGAGAACGAGCAACGCGACGGCCCACCGCCGCGGAAAACGCCATGCGGTCATGCTGATCTCCTGGTTAGTGGGCGCTCGACCACGCCCGGGACGCGGCGACTACCCGCGGCAGCCGTATCTTACCCGCCAAAAAAAACAGCCGCGTGGCGCGGCTGTCGGAGGAGCGGCGGCTCGCTAGCCGTCGCGGCCGGAATCCTCCCGGTCCTTGTCGAGGTCGTCGCGTGCGTCGCCGTACGCCTTCTGCACCTTCCCCGCTGCCTGCTTGGCGAGGCCCTTCGCCTGCTGCTTGCGGTTCTTGGTCAGCTTGCCCGTTTTTTCCTGCGCCTTGCCCGCGAGCCGCTTCGCGCTGCCCTTCACCTGGTCCTTGTTCACCTCGGTCTCCTGAAAAAGATTCGTGGAATCGCCGGCGCGCGCTCGTGCCGGCGCTCGTAGGACACGCGCGCGGCGCGCAACGTTCAGCGCAAACGAGCCCGGCGCTTCAGACAAGGCGGAAAGAGTCGAGCGTGTATACGTAGCGGTATCCCGGCCAGCTGAAGCCGCCCGGCGGCGCCTGCAGCCATTCGTTCGTCTGCAGGCTGGCCGTCCCGCGCAGCTCGGGGACGTACCACTCGGTCTCGTCGTGAACCAGCGGTCGGGGAGTGAACGAATCGCGCGCCCCGAAATTGAAGGTCCTGCGGATGAGGATCGCGCGGTAAGTGCGCGCGCCGACGGCGATGTCCTCCCAGCCTTCGGCGCGCGACACGTGGCTGAGATAGGAGCGGAAGCCGCTGCCGTAAATCCGGTAGAGGCCCTGGCGCCATTCCTTGCCGGAATGGAGCGGAAAGTCGTAGACCACGAGCCGCGGCTCGAACAGACCCGCGATCGGGCCGTCCTCGCTGAGGAGCCCCGAGACCTGCACACCGGGTGCCTCGAACAGGGCGTCGTCGCGCGTCGCGCCGTTCTGATCCACGGTGACGAAGCGGGTGCCCGCCGGGCTCGTCGCGCTCACCGTGCGCGTGAGGAGGTCGCGCGGCAGGCCGTTGTAGCCGTCGATGCGCCGAAAGGTCCAGCTGTCGCCCGCGCGCCATTGCGGGGCCTCGACGACCGTGGGCTCGTACTCGCCCAGGCGCGGCGTCGCGCAGCCGCCGAGCACGAGCGCGCCGCCGGCAGCGAGGAAGGCTCTGCGGTTCATGGCTCTTCCGGATCGACCGCCGGGCGCCCGATCACGGCGTGCCGATGTAGTCGCGCTTGGCGAGCTCGACGCCGTTGTGGCGGAGGATGTCGTACGCCGTGGTCACGTGGAAATAGAAATTCGGCAGCGCGTGCCCGAGCAGGTATTGCATGCCGGTGAAGTCGACCTCGCGCGGACCGAGCTTGAGATGGATGTTCTTGTCCTCGGTGCCTTCGAGCTGCGCCGGGGGGATGCTCTTGACGAAGTCGATCGTCTTCGCGATACGCGCCTTCAGCTCGGGAAAGGTCTGCTCGGTGTCCTCGTGCTTTGGCACGTCGACGCCGGCGAGGCGTGCGACGGCGCCCTTGGCGGTGTCGCACGCGATCTGAACCTGGCGCTTCATCGGGAACATGTCGGGGAAGAGCCGGTCGTTCGCGAGCGTCGCCGGGTCGATCTTCCTCGCCTCGGCATGGGCCTGGGCCTTGTCGAGGATGGCCGAAAGGTTGGTCAGCATGTTGACGAAGCGCGGCGCGCTCGCCTGGTACATCGAGATTTTCATCGCGGCTCCCACTGGATCGTTGGCAGCCGGCCATTCTAGTTCCGACGGAGCCGCCGTGCGTCGCCGGCTGGACCCGCGGCGGGGTTTGCGGCCAAAATGGCGCAAGGAGGTGGACATGACCCGAGCTCTTGCTCTCGTTCTCGCGTCGCGAACGCTGTGCGCCGCGGCGATCCTGCTGATCGCGGCATCGGCGTCGGCGCAGTACCCGACGCGGCCGCTCCGGCTCCTCGTGCCCAACCCGCCCGGCGGCGCGACCGACACTATCGCGCGCGTGATCGCGCCGGGCCTCGGCGAGGCGCTCGGCCAGCCGGTGGTGGTCGAGAACCGGCCGGGATCGAACGGCAATCTCTCGAGCGAGCTCGCGGCCAAGGCCGCGCCCGACGGCTATACGCTGCTCCTCGGGCAGGACAGCCAGATCGTCATCAGCCCGCACCTCTACCGCAACATGCCGGTCGACACGCTGAAGGACCTGGCGCCGGTCGCCTCCCTCGTGACCACCCAGATGGTGCTCTCGGTCAACCCGTCGCTGCCGGTGCACACGCTGCCCGAGTTCATCGAGTACGCGCGCCGCGCCAGCCCGCCGCTCGCGTACGCCTCTATCGGCAACGGCAGCCAGCACCACCTGACGATGGAGATGCTCAAGGCGCGCGCCGGCATCAACCTCGTCCACGTCCCGTTCAAAGGCGGCGGGCCGGCGACGCTCGCGGTGATCGCGGGAGAAGTGCCGGTCATGTTCGGCGGAAATTCCGTCACCGGCCAGATCAAGGCGGGCAAGCTGCGAGGCCTCGCAGTCGCGGGCAAGCACCGCTCGGAGACCTTCCCCGACCTGCCGACGCTGTCGGAGTTCTATCCGGGCCTCGAGGTCACCGCGTGGCTCGGGCTGTTCACCGGGGGCGAAGTCCCTGCGGCGATCGTCACGCGCCTTCACGCCGAGACCAACCGGTTGCTGGGCGACCCGGCGACGCGCGCGAAGATCGCAAAGGTCGGCGGGCTCACGCCGTTTGCGACGACGACGGAGGAGTTCACGGCGCTGATCCGGTCCGAGTACGCGAAGTACGGAGAAGTCGTGAAGGCCGTCGGCGCGACCATCGATTGAGCACCCAGTTTCAATTGATGCGCGAGCGGCGCTTCCGGCCGCTCTTCTTCACGCAGTTCCTGGGCGCGTTCAACGACAACGTCTTCAAGACGGCGCTGGTCACGCTGGTGACGTTCCGCACGGGGCAGCTGACCGACGCGGATCCGCGAATGCTCGTCACGCTGCTTCCCGGGCTGTTCATCCTGCCCTTCTTCCTGTTCTCCGCGACGAGCGGACAGCTCGCCGACAAGCTCGACAAGTCGCGCATCGCGCGCGCGGTGAAGATCTTCGAGATCGCCGTGATGGTCCTGGCCGCGTGGGGCTTCCTGGCGGGCAGCCTGTGGCAGCTCGTGACGGCGCTGGTCCTGATGGGGGTGCACTCGACGGTGTTCGGCCCGGTCAAGTACGGCTACCTGCCGCAGCACCTGAGGACCGAGGAGCTGATCGGCGGCAACGGACTGATCGAGATGGGCACCTTCGTCGCGATCCTGCTCGGCGAGGTCCTCGGCGCCTGGCTCGCGGCGATCCCGCAGGGCGCGGTCGCGACCTCGACGACGGTCGTCGGCGTGGCGGTCCTCGGCTGGTGGGCGAGTCGCGGCATCCCGTACACCCCGCCGGTCGATCCCGACCTGCGCGTCGGCCCTAACTTCGCCGCCGAGACGTGGCGCAACCTGCGCTTCGCCCACGGCAACCGCGTGGTGTGGCTGTCGCTCATCGGCATCTCGTGGTTCTGGTTCTACGGCGCAACGCTGCTCGCGCAGTTCCCGGTCTACGCGAAGGACGTGCTCGGGGGCGACGAGAGCGTGTTCATCCTGCTGCTCACGATCTTCTCGGTGGGCATCGGCGCCGGCTCGCTCGCGTGCGAGAGGCTCTCGGGCGGCCGCGTCGAGATCGGGTTGGTCCCTTTCGGCACGATCGGACTGACGCTGTTCGGCGTCGATCTCTACTTCGCGAGCGGCTCGCAGGCGGCGGCCGCAGGCGCGCATTTCACGCACTTCCTGCGAGAGCCCTCGCACTGGCGCCTGCTCGCCGACCTCGCGCTTCTGGGCGTGTTCGGCGGGTTCTACATCGTGCCGCTCTACGCGCTCATCCAGACGCGCAGCGAGAAGACGCACCAGTCGCGCGTCATCGCGGCGAACAACATCCTCAACGCGGCCTTCATGGTGGCGTCGGCGCTCGCCTCGATGGCGCTGTTCGCGGCCGGCCTGTCGATCCCGCAGCTGTTCCTCGCGACGGCGCTCGCCAACGCCGCGGTGGCCGCCTGGATCTACGCGCGGGTCCCCGAGTTCATGCAGCGTTTCGTCGCGTGGGTGAGCCGCAGGCCCGCCGCGGGATCCGGGCGCTACGACGACGCCCGATAGCGCTCCCAGCCTCCGCGCCGCAGCTCGCACGCCGGGCAGCCGCCGCAGCCGTAGCCCCAGGGGTGCCGCACGCTGCGCTCGCCGAGATAGCAGCTGTGCGTGTGCTCGACGATGAGCTCCAGCAGCGGCTCGCCGCCGAGCGCGCGCGCGAGCGACCACGTCTGCGCCTTGTCGATCCACATGAGCGGCGTCTCGATGACGAAGCGGCGCTCCATCCCGAGGCCGAGCGCGACCTGCAGCGCCTTCAGCGTGTCGTCGCGGCAATCGGGATAGCCCGAATAGTCCGTCTCGCACATGCCGCCGACGAGCGTGCGCACGCCGCGCCGGTACGCGAGCGCCGCCGCCGCGGTGAAAAACAGCAGGTTGCGTCCCGGGACGAACGTGTTCGGCAGGCCCGAGCGGCCGGTCTCGATGGCGATGTCGTGCGTCATTGCCGTGGCGCCGAGCGCGGGGATCACGCCGAGGTCGAGCACGTGGTCGTCGCCCAGCTTTCGTGCCCAGCCCGGGAACCGGGTGCGCAGCTCGGCGAGGATCACCGGACGGCAATCGAGCTCGACCGCGTGCCGCTGACCGTAGCGGAACCCGACGGTCTCGACGTTGCCGAAATGCTCCAGCGCCCACGCCAGGCAGGTGGTCGAGTCCTGGCCGCCGGAGAGCAGCACCATCGCGGTCTCGTGCATTCGGCTCATCCGCGTTTCCGGCTGGATCACGCGCTCATCATACCGGCGGCTGCGGGAACGCGGCTCCCCGGTCGAGCATCCTATGGCGGACGTCAACCCGTCGAAAAAACCCTACTCATGGAAAGGAGAAGGTAGACATGAAAAACGCATCCATTACCGTGCTCGCGATCGCGGCGTTCGCCGCCGGCGCGGCCAATGCCCAGGCGCCGAGCGACCCGCAGATCGCGGGCATCGTCGTCACCGCGAACCAGATCGACATCGACGCGGGCAAGCTCGCGAAGTCGCACACGAAGAACAAGGAAGTGCAGGGCTTCGCGAACCAGATGATCAAGGACCACACCGCGGTGAACAAGCAGGCGGTCGCGCTCGCGAAGAAGCTCGGCGTCAAGCCGGCGGCGAGCGACACGCAGGCGAGCCTGAAGAAAGGCGCCGCGGAGAACATGTCCAACCTGAAGAAGCTGAAGGGCAAGCAATTCGACAAGGCCTACATCGACCACGAGGTCGATTACCACCAGGCCGTGCTCGACGCGATCGACAAGACCCTCATCCCGAGCGCGCAGAACGCCGAGCTGAAGGGGCTGATCGAGAAGGTGCGCCCGGCCATCGCCGCGCACCTGGATCACGCCAAGATGATCCAGAGCAAGCTCGGCGGCTGATGCCGATGCTCCGGTTCGGCCGGATCCTCACGCTGGCTGCGGCGGTCGCGCTCTCACCGGGCGCGATCGCCGCCGGCAAGTCGCATCAGGTCGTCATCGAGGGGATCAAATTCGTCCCCGAGCGCATCGAGGTCGCGGTCGGCGACTCCATCACCTGGGTCAACAAGGACCCGGTGCCTCACACCGTGACCAACGCCGCGAAGAAGATCGAGTCGGGAACGATCGACCCGAACGGCAAGTGGAAATACGTCGTGCGCCGCAAGGGCGACATCGACTACGTGTGCCGGTTCCACCCCGGCATGCGCGGAACGATCAGCGTGAAATGAAAACGCGCGGGCCGGTTTGACCGGACCCGCGCGTCTCTCCCCGAGCGTGTTGTAGGTGCCTTAGGCGGCGCGCTGCTGCGCCTGCAGGGCGCGCGTGTCCAGCAGCTGGTGCAGGGTGCGGCTGAACGTCCGGCCGCTGAGCAGATCCAGCATCTCGGGACGCCCATGCACGAACTGCACGAGCGCGTCGCGGATGCGAGCCATGATCTCGCCCTCGTCTTCCTTGCGGGCGTCGCCGAAGCTGACGTTGCGGATCGCGACCGTAGGCTCGGCGGGCTGCTCGGCCACGGCGGCCTCGTCCTTGCCGACGGTGAAGGCCGTCAGGCCCGGAAAGCGCTCGAACAGCTCGATGATCTGCAGCGCGATATCGTTCTCGGGCATGCGCTGATGCGCGGTGAAGATCGAATAAGCCAGCTGAGTCATGGAAATCCTCGCCTCGACAAGTCCCAGTGAGGGCATCGTATCGGTCGAGGGTGGCCCGATGAATCGGGTGAATCCCGGCGTAGCCTTCGAAAAACCTGAGGCCGGACCGGCAGTTGCCGGATAGTCCTAAGGGAGTACTTCAGCGGGGCGGCGCCACGGCCCCGCGGCCCGCCTGCCAGGGACGGATCGCGCCCCCGGTGCTGACCGTACCCTCCATCGAGTCGCCGACGAGGCGGGCCCGGTACTCCGCTCCGGCCGCCGTTAATACGATCCGGTCCCCGGACAGCCGCCCGTGCACCGCCTGCCCCAGGGGCCCCGAGCCGAGCGTCCCTGAAACCGCCTGGTATTGCTGCGTGAGTGAGAGCTCGCCCTGCGGGGTACGCCAAGTGCCTTCAATGCGCGCCGGGACGATCCACAAGTAGATGAAGCACCAGGAATAGCAGCCGGGAGCGCCCGTCTCGGCGTCCGGCTCCCAGTCGCCCATCTTGAAGGTATTGGTCGCGACGCGGGTCCCCGGTTTGAGGGCAAGCAGCGCGGGCCGCAACCGGACATTGATGTCGTCGAGCAGGAACAGGGTGACCACGGTCGCCCGCGACAGGTCCGCCTTGTACAGGTCGCCCTCCGCGAACGTCGCTTTGTCCGCGACGCCAGCCTCGCGAGCGCGCTCGCGCGAGAGCGCGACCAGGTCGGGATTGAACTCCACCCCGTGCGCGCGAGCGCCGCGCTTCGCGGCCGCGATCACGGTCCGTCCGTCGCCCGACCCGAGATCGACGACGAAGTCGGCAGCCGTCACCCTGGCGAGATCGAGCATTCGCTCCACCTGCGAGTCGGGCATGGGCACCCACACCACGTCCTTCCCGGGCTGGCCCGGAATGGGCTCGTAGCCCGATGCGCCCGGCTGCTGCGCCGCCGCCGCAAATGCCAGCGCACCGCACGCCAAGGCCGCCCACCGCCCCGCCCGTCCGCCGATCCTCATCCCGGCCTCCGCTCGCGCCTTGTAACGATCATAGCGGCTTCCAAAAAAAACGGCGGCCGGAGCCGCCGTTTTCATCGGTCCATGCGGCTCGTCAATAGCCCAGCCACTTGGTGAGCGCCGCCAGCTGCTGGTCGTCTCCGGCCTCGTATCCCTGATAGCCGATCTTCGCGAGGATCTTGCGGCCCGCGTCGCTCTTGTCCAGGCCGAGCATCAGCTCGCGCACTTTGGCGACGTCGCCGGGATTCATCTTCGTCGACGCGATCATGTGCTTGATCGGGACGGGCTTCGACTCGAAGAGCACCGAGCCGCCCTTCTCCTGCCACGATTTCACGACGGCGCCCGACGCCGCCACGCCGACATCGCTGAATCCGTTCTCGACGAAGAACGGGACCGCGTCCTGATAGCGAGTGGTCCGCAGCTCCGCCTTGGAGGCGTCGATCCCGAGGTCCCGCAGCGTAGCCCGCGTGATCACCGCGGTGATCGAGTCGGGGTCCGGCATGCCGATGCGCTTGCCCTTCATGTCGGACGGCTGCTTGAGCGCCGTGCCCTTCGCCGTGAAGAAGCGCGCCCTGTATTCGGTATAGCCCTTGGTCAGGACAACCAGGCGGTACTTGCCGTCGCGCATCGAGATCAGCGAGTGATGCGCGGGGTGCACGAACGCGAGGTCGTACATTTGCTCGTCGAGGCCCTTCCGGAGCACCGGGTACTGGTCGACGGGCACGACTTTCACCGTCGTCTTCAGCGTCTTGCCGATCGCTTCGGCCAGCTCGTGGTACTTCTCGCGGATCTCCTGCGCGGTGACGAAGTAGGTCACGCCCTCGTTCACCGCGAGCGTGATTTCAGCGCGCGCGGGAAGCGAGCCGAGGAGCCCGAGCGCCAGCGCCGCGGACAGCCAAAACGGACGTTTCATCTGTGTTCTCCTTTGTTTGAAGCACGTCCTGGCGTGCTTTAGCGTTTTCTGATGCAAGAGTTATACCCGGTTGCCGACACCAGGAACTGATATTGATAAGTGATTGTGTTGAAATGAACTTCTGTTCAGAGAACGTGATTCACCTCAAATCGACGGCGGACTTGTGGCTACCGCCTCCATGTCGGGGCCTCGTCAGGCGTGCCGGGGGTGCGAAGTCGGGCGGAACTGTGGAATTTGAAACGATTTTTCGCTCGTTTCCGGGGGCAACCGGGTATGCCGACTGCATAATCACCTCCCCGCGCGCCAGGCGCACCAAGAAGGCGAGGCCGGCGCGGCTCGAAAGGGAGGCCCCATGGATGCGACCCGTGTCTCCGGCAGCACGAACGCGCTCTACAGCCCGGCCGTGGCGCTGCAGTTCTTCAAATCCGAAGGCAAGCTCCAGGACATTCCGCAGGGTAAGACCATCTTCGCCGAGAGCGAGAAGGGCCTTCCCTTTCTGCTGATGCGCCAGCGCATGTACCTGCTGCTCGAGGGCGAGGTCAGCGTGCTCGCCAAGGACACGCCGATCGCCACCCTAGGCAAGGGCGAGATCTTCGGCGAGATGGCCTCGATCAATCAGGCGCCGCGCAGCGCCGCGGCGGTCGCGAAGACCCCGTGCCGCGTCATCGCGCTCGACGACCGCCAGTTCCAGGCCGCGCTCGCCAGGCGCCCGGAGTTCGCCCTGATGCTGATGAGCGTCATGGTCCACCGGCTGCGCGAGAACATCGGACGCCTGAGCGCGCACGACGCGCTGAAGGGCGTCCCCTGGAAGGAAGCCGCCGTGCTCGACGAGCAGATACTGGCCGAGCTCGGCCAGCAGATCGGGCCGGCCGCCCGCTTCCGCTACAACGCCGGCAAGCTCATCATGAAGGAAGGCGCGGTCGGCGTCGTCTCGTACGTCGTTCTCGACGGGCGAGTCGCGATCACGATCGGCAACGCCGTCATGGAGAAGGTCGGCCCCGGCGGGATCTTCGGCGAGATGGCGCTGGTCGAGCGCGCGCCGCGGCTCGCGAGCGCGATCGCCGAGACCGACTGCACGCTGCTCGCGATCAGCCGGCTCGAGTTCGTCCGGCTGGTCAAGAACAATCCGCGCTTCGGCGCCGCGCTGCTCTCGGCGGTGAGCGAGCGCGCCCGCTGGACCGCGTCGCGCCAGGCCGCCTGAGGGCCGCAGCTTCGTTCTAGCGCGCGCGCACCCTGCGGCCGGCCTTGCGCGTGCGCGAGGCGGCGCGCTGAGTCTTGCCGGTCAGCTGCTTCTTCAGGCCCTTGATCTGCTCCTTGCCGCTGCCCAACAGCTTGCCGATGGTTTCCTGCGCCTTGCCTGCGATCTCTTTCGCCGCGCCCGCGATCTGATGCTTGTTCACGTGGATCTCCTTTGGTGACCCGGGCAATGGTGTCACGCGATTCTTGTGCGAATTCGCGACGGCGAGGGCGCACAGCGTCCGCCGAAAGGCGCGGTCGCCGCTAGCGCGTCAGCCACTCGAGGATCTCGCGCCAGCGCTCGAACACCAGGAAGTGGCCTTCGCCCGCAATCACGGTCAGCTCGGCGCCCGGCACGCGCGCCGCGGCGGCCTCGGCGGCGCGCAGCGGAACGATCGTGTCGTCGCTGCCGTGCCAGGAGCGCACCGGCGCGCGGATCGCGCCCGGATCGAAATCCCAGCGCGAGGCGACGAGGGCAAGGTCCTCCGCCATCGCGGCGCCCGACTGCGCGAAGGCCTCGGCCATGTCCTCGACGAACATGGCGCGGATCTCCGCGCGCTGGAGCACGCGCCGGTCGGCCGCGTTCAGCCCGAGCCCGAGCAGCTCGAAATAGCGCTCGGGCAGCCGCCGGCCGACCGCGCTCGCGGCCGCGGTGAACGGGCGCATCGTCCACGCGCCGTGGGGCGCGAGCGCGAACCCGAGGCGCACGAACAGCGAATGGCCGCGGGCGCGCATCGCCTCGGCCGGCCCGACGCCGCTGATCAGAGCGACCCGCTCGACGCGAGGACCGAGCAAGGCGGCGCAGGCGAGCGCGTACGGGCCGCCGCCCGACACGCCCGCGATGCGGATGCGCTCGACGCCGAGCAGGTCGCAAGCTGCGGCGACGTCGCGCGCCCATCCCGCGAACGTGCGCCCGGGGGCGGGATCGGAGATGCCGAAGCCGGGCCGCTCGAGATGCAGCGTGCGGGCGCCGAGGCCGAGCGCGATGGCGTCGTCTGGATGGCGCTGCCGGCGCGAGCCCGGCAGTCCGTGGAACGCGAGCACCGGCCGGCCGCGGCGATCGCCGTATTCGGCCCAGCCGAGCCGTCTGCCATCGGGCAGCGTCAGCACGCCCTCGAGCGCACCCGCCATCGTTTCACCTCCTGTTATTCTGTCGCGCGGGAGCCGGCGTGCCGCGGAGCCATCATTATCACGTCTACGTGATCGAGCTGTCGAAAGACGTGCTCGACGAGCCGAAGTTCCGCCGCGCCAACGCCGACTACCGTCCGGGCAAGCCGTGCGTCTACGTCGGCATGACGGGTCTCGACCCCGATCTGCGCTTCGACAAGCACAAGGCGGGGATCCAGTCGAACCGCTACGTATTCCGCTATGGCCTGCGGCTGCTCCCCGACCTCTACGAATGCTACAACCCCATGCCCTACGACGCCGCGCGCGACATGGAGGTCGAGCTCGCGATCGGTCTGCGCGAGGATGGGTACGGCGTCTGGCAGGGGTGAAGAATTCCATCGCCGCGGCGGCGCCGCCCGGGCTACGATGCGTCCCGGGAGGAACCATGATCAAGCTCGTCCGCGCGGGACTGCTCGCCGTCGCCGTTTTGACCGCGCCGCACGCGGGCGCGCGGTCGGAGGCGCAGCCGAAGCTCGTGCAGAAGCCGCAGCCGCGAATCGCGACCGATCGCCTGGAGAAGTCGATCCACGCCCTCATCAACCGCGAGCGCGCTGCGAAAGGTCTCAAACCCCTCGCCTGGGACGCGAAGCTCGCCGCGATCGCCCGCGGGCATAGCGCCGACATGGGGAAGCGCAACTATTTCGCCCACGCCACGCCCGAAGGCGCCAACTTCGACGCGCGCGACGCGAAGGCGCGCTACAAGTGCTTCGTGCCGGTCGGCGACGTCGTCCACGGCGGGGCCGAGAACATCGCGCGCGACGACCTCTGGGCCAGGATCACGACGCTCGGCGACAGGAAATACTACGACTGGCACTCCGAGAACGAGCTCGCGCGCCGCACGGTCGACGGCTGGATGAAGAGTCCCGGGCACCGCGCGAACATCCTCACCCCGCACTGGATGCACGAGGGGCTGGGCGTGACCGTCACGCGCGACCTCAAGGTCTACGTGACCGAGGATTTCTGCTGAGGCTCCGCAGGTTCGTCAATATCGCGCGCTGCCCGGCGTGCGCGGAAACGGAATCACGTCGCGCACGTTGGCGAGGCCGGTGACGTACGCGACCGTGCGCTCGAAGCCCAGGCCGAAGCCCGCGTGCGGCACGGTGCCGTAGCGGCGCAGGTCGCGGTACCAGCCGTAGGTCTCGGGATCGAGCCCGGCTTCCACGATGCGCGCGTCGAGCACCGCGAGCCGCTCCTCGCGCTGCGAGCCGCCGATGATCTCGCCGATCCCCGGCGCGAGCACGTCCATCGCCGCGACCGTCCGGCCGTCGTCGTTCAGGCGCATGTAGAACGCCTTGATCGCCTTCGGATAGTTCACGAGGATCAGCGGGCCCTTCACGTGCTGCTCGCACAGCCAGCGCTCGTGCTCGCTCTGCAGGTCGGTGCCCCACCGCACCGGGAATTCGAACTTCTGCCTCGAGCCCTCGAGCACGCGCACCGCCTCGGTGTAGTCCATGCGAACGAACGGCTTGTCGACGATGCCCTGGAGCTTGGCGACGATCCCCTTCTCGATGCGCTCGTCGAAGAACGCCATGTCGTCGGGGCGCTCGTCGAGCACCGCCTTGAGCACGTATTTCAGCAGCCGCTCGGCGAGCGCGGCGTCGTCCGCGAGGTCGGCGAACGCGATCTCGGGCTCGATCATCCAGAACTCGGCGAGGTGCCGGCTCGTGTTCGAGTTCTCGGCGCGGAACGTCGGGCCGAAGGTGTAGACCTTCGACAGCGCCATGCAGTAGGTCTCGACGTTCAGCTGCCCCGACACGGTGAGGAAGGCCTCGCGCCCGAAGAAGTCCTTCGCGAAGTCCACCTTGCCGTCGCTCGTTCGCGGCAGGTTCGCGAGATCGAGCGTCGACACGCGGAAGAGCTCGCCCGCGCCTTCGGCGTCGGAGGCGGTGATGATCGGCGTGTTGACCCAGACGAAGCCTTCCTCGTGGAAGAAGCGGTGGATCGCCATCGCGAGCGCGTGCCGCACGCGCGACGCCGCGCCGATCACGTTGGTGCGCGGCCGCAGGTGCGCCACCTCGCGCAGGAACTCGAGCGTGTGCGGCTTGGGCTGGATCGGATAGGTGTCGGGGTCCTCGACCCAGCCGACGACGCGCAGCGACTGCGCCTGCATCTCGAACGGCTGTCCCTTCGCCGGCGACGGCACGATCGTTCCGGCCGCCTCGACCGCGCAGCCGGCGGTGAGCTTCTGCACCTCGGATGCGTAGTTCACGAGCGTCGCCGGCGCCACCACCTGCAGCGGCTGGAATCCCGAGCCGTCCGAGACGTGCACGAACGAGACGCCCGCTTTCGAGTCGCGCCGGGTGCGCACCCAGCCGCGCACGGTCACCGGGCGGTCGGCCGGGGCCTGGCCGCCGAGGATGGCGCGCACCGACAGCACGGTGTTCACGATCCGCAGCCCGGCGCCGCGGATTCCGCCGTCCCGGTCGACGATGCGGCCGAAGCCGACGCGGGCACGTACGCCGGCAGGAGCTGCTCGCGCACCTCGCCCGCGAGGAACAGCGCCGGATCGACGCGCGCGTTGTTGAGGCTCACGGTCCAGTGCAGGTGCGCAGCGGTGACGCGGCCGGTGTGTCCCACGGTGCCGATGACCTGGCCGCGCTCGACGCGGGCGCCTTTCGCCACGCCGATGTGGTCGAGGTGGTTGTACATCGTGATCAGGCCCTCGCCGTGGTCGAGGACGATGGTGCGGCCGTTGAAATAGTACTGGCCGGTGTCGATGACGATGCCGGCGGCCGGCGCAAGGATCGGCGTCCCGGCCGCCGCCGCTATGTCGAGGCCGCTGTGCGGCGCGCGCGGCTGATCGTTGAAGAAGCGCGCCATCCCGAACCCGCCCGAGATGCGCCCCGGCGCGGGCAGGTCGAGCTGCAGGTCGGCGAGCGCCGGCTCGCTCCAGGTCGAGAACGCGCTCAGCAGGGTCTCCTGCTCCCGCGCGATGCGCGCGAGCAGCGCCTTCGGCGGCGTCACCATGCGCTGGTCGCGCAGCCGCACGTGCTGCTCGCCGTACTTGTGCGGCACGACCTCGAACGCCACGCTGCGGCCGCCGTCGCCGTCCTCGACCTCGAGCGCGTGCCGGCCCGGGGCGAGCGCGAGCGGCAGCCCCACCACGGCTCGCCACGTGTCGCCGACGCGCGCGACCAGCACGCGGCGGCCGTCGAACTCGACGCGGGGCGCGGGCTCCGAGGCGCGCCCGAGACAGACGACGGCGACGCCGCCGGGCACGGGAGCCGAAAGCGGCAGCGCCGTGTCGGCGAAAGCGGGCGCCGCGGCGAGCGCCCACGCGAGGAGCGGGAGAAATCGAATTTTCACGGAAGGTCGGAAAATGCCTGACACACGGAAAGAGGATACCATCGCCGGCGAGCACGAAAACGCCGAACCGCTGTCTGAGCCCGTGAGTCGCCCGATGAACCGCCTGCGCGCCGTCGCCGCTTCCGTCGCCCTGCTCGCTCTCGCGCCGGGCGCGGCGCTCGCGCTGGATCCCGAGAAGCTCGAAGGCTGGTGGGCCGGCGCCGACGTCGGCTACGCCTCGATGACGCGGCACTTCTCGGCCCAGGACGAGTCGACGACGCAGCACAAGATGATCACCGGGCTGCGTCTCGGCTACAGCTGGGATCCGCGCCTGCTTCTCGGCGTCGAGGCGTCGAACTGGCTGCTGAAAGGCGCCAACACGTGGCACCTCAACGAGGGCCAAGGCATCCAGACCTTCAATGTCATCGCGCAGGCCTACCCGGCGGGCAACCGGTGGTGGGTCAAGGCCGGTCTCGGCGGCGCGCGATTCTGGACCGACGTGCCCGAGGAAGGCACCGGCCGCGGCTTCGGCGGCGTCCTCGGGTTCGGCTACGACGTGCCGCTGTGGGGCTCGTTCCGGCTGACGCCCGCGATCGACTACGCCTGGGGGCGCATCAAGGACGCGACCTCGCCCGCCGGCGTGAAGCAGGATCAGGACTTCCGCGCCTTCGCCTTCAAGATCGGCCTCACCTTCCGCTAGCCCGGATCGGCGCGTCCGTCGCGAGCCCGCGGTTCGCGAGCAGCGGTCCCGACTGGTCGACCGTCGCGGCGGCCAGCCGCCCGTCCTCCACCGCGTAGACGACGTCGCAGTGCGCGAGCGTCGACAGCCGGTGCGCGATGATGAACGTCGTGCGCCCGTGCATCAGCCGCTCCAGCGCCTGGATGATGCCCTGCTCGGTCTTCAGGTCGACCGAGCTGGTCGGCTCGTCGAGGATGAGGATGGGTGCGTCCTTCAGGAAGGCGCGCGCGAGCGCGATGCGCTGGCGCTCGCCGCCCGAGAGACGCATGCCGCGCTCGCCGACCGGGGTGCGATATCCCTCGGGCAGCGCGGCGATGAAGTCGTGCGCGCCCGCGGCGCGCGCCGCCGCCTCGATCTGCGCTTCGCTCGCGCGCGCGCGGCCGTAGGCGATGTTCTCGCCGATCGAGGTCGAGAACAGCACGGGCTCCTGCAGCACGATCGCGAACTGGCGGCGCAGGTCCTCGAGCCGCCAGCGCCGCAGGTCCTCGCCGTCGAGCAGCACCGCGCCCTCGGTGGGATCGTAGAAGCGCGTGATCAGGTTGACGAGCGTGGTCTTGCCGGCGCCGGTGCGCCCGACGATGCCGACGCGCGTGCCGGCGGGCACGCGCAGGCTCAGATCGCGCAGCACCGGGCGCGCGCGCTCGTAGGCGAAGCCCGCGGCGCGGAACTCGATCTCGCCGCGCGCGCGGGACAGCGGCCGCGCGTCGGGTCGGTCGGCAACCTCGGGCAGCACGTCGAGCAGCGCGAAAGCGCGCTCGGCGCCCACCACCGAGCGCTGCAGGCTCGACAGGTTCTTCGACAGCGCGTCGAGCGGCGTGTAGAGCTGCGCGAGATAGGCCATCACGATCACGAGCTCGCCCAGCGAAAGGCGACCCTGCTGCACGTGCGACACGCCCAGCCACAGCGCCGCCGCGGTGCCCGCGGCGAGCGTCAGCCCGATGAGCGAGTAGAACGCTCCCTGCAGGCGCACCAGCTCGACGTTGGCGCGCACCTCCTGCGACGCCTGGTGGACGAAGCGGCGCTCCTCGCGGCGCTCCTGCCCGAACGCCTTGACCACGCGCAGCGCGGTGAGCACCTCCTGCAGCACCGAGGTGGCCGAGCTGCCCAGCTCCTTCGCCTCGTGCCACTTGGCGTGCAGCCGCCCGCCGAAGACGCGGATGAGCAAGGCGAGCACCGGCACGACCGCGAGCGCGACCAGCGCGAGCGAGCCGTCGAGGCGCGCCGTGACGATGATCATGCCGCCGAGGGTGAGCGCGGCGGTGAGGAAGGGCGACACCCCGTACACGCCGATCCACTGGATCGCGGGCGCGTCGTACTCGAGGCGGTAGATCGCGTCGGCCGTGCCGCGCGTGTCGTGCCACGCGAGCGACAGGCGCTGCACGTGCGCGAACAGCCTGGCGCGGAACGCGAGCACGAGCTTCTCGCCGGTCCACGACTGCAGCAGCCAGGTGAGGAGCTTCTGCAGCTCGGTCGCGAGCGCGATCGCGACGATGCCGCCGACGGCCACGGCGAGAGCCGTCGTCATCCCGAGAGCCCCGATCCCGGCGTCGCCGAGGCGGGCGAGCGGCCCGGGCAGCCCCTGCCCGCCGAGCGCGCTGTCGATCGCGATCTTCAGGGGCAGCGGCGTGAGCAGCGCGAGCGGCACCGCGAGCAGGTCGAGCGCGACGATGCCGGCGAGATGGGCCCAGTACGGCCGCGCCTGCGCGAGCAGCCGCCGGGCGAGCGCGGCGGCGCTCATCGCGGCGCGCGGGGCGTCGCTCACGGCGGCCTCATCGCTCGGCCTCGGCGAGCGCGCGCTCCAGCGACGCGAGCGCGGCGCCGCAGTCGCGCGCAATGCGCCAGGCGAGCAGCCCGTCCAGCGCGGCGAGCGCCGCAGCCGCGACCCAGCCGCGGTCGAGGAGCGCGAGGACGGCGAGCGCGCCGAGCGCGGCGACCGTCGCGACGGCG
>DATDMW010000106.1:0-5149 GCA_036518595.1 Burkholderiales bacterium | reverse complement strand
CATCGCGCCGTCGACGCCGGTGGTGCTGCAGGCGATCTACAACCACAGCTATCTCAACACCGCGGCGCTCAAAGCCGCGGGGATCGACGCGAAGACGCCCGACCCGCGCGGCGGAAAGATCGAGAAGGATGCCAAAGGCCGGCCGACCGGCGTGGTGAGCGGGCCGGGCGGCGTCGCCTTCGTCGCGGCGAGGATCCCGCTGCCCGACAAGGGCGCGTGGACCGAGAACGCGAAGCGCCTGGTCGCCGAGCTGAACGCGATGGGCCTGACCGCCTGGTACGACGCCGGAGGACGCGGCGTCGACGAGCGCCACTACGCGGTCTACCGCGAGCTGGCCGAGCGCGGCGAGCTGAACGCGCGCGCGTTCTGGACCACGATCCGGCAGCCGTCGACGCCCGAGCAGGTCGACAAGGTGCTCGCCGAAATCGCGCAGGCGAAGCCGTTCCAGGGCAGCGACCATTTCGACAACATCGGCTGGGGCGAATCGGTGTATCTGCCCGCGACGACGAGCCTGCTGCGCCCGGGCTTCCAGGCGAAGCCCGAGGACATGGCGCAGGTGCGCCGCATCGCGCTCGCGGTCGCCGAGCGCGGCATGATGCTGAACGCGCACGTCGAGATGACGCCGGCGATCGACGCCTATCTCGACGTCTACGAGGCGATCAACCGCGAGCGGCCGATCAAGGGCCTGCGCTGGGTGCTCTCGCACCTCGACCAGGTCGACGATGCGCAGCTCGAGCGCATGAAGAAGCTCGGCCTCTACGCGGGCCTGCACAGCCGGCCGCTGATCCAGGGTGCGCTCATGCACAAGGCGCACGGCGATCGCGCCTGGGACATGCCGCCGTTCCGGCGCGTGCAGGCGAGCGGGATCGTGTGGGGCCTCGGGTCGGACGCGACCGCGGTGACGCCGTCGAACCCGTTCTACACGCTATGGTTCGCGGTCACCGGGCGCATGATCGGTGGCCGCCAGGTGAACCGCCAGACCGTCACGCGCGAGCAGGCGCTCGTCGCGCACACGCGCTCGAACGCGCTCTTTCTCTTCCAGGAGAGCAACCTCGGGTCGATCGCGCCCGGAAAGTACGCGGACCTCGTCGTGCTCGACCGCGACTACCTGGCGGTGCCCGCCGACGAGATCAAGGACATCCGTCCCGTGATGACGCTCGTCGGCGGGAAAGTCGTCTACTCGCGATAGGCGCTCACCGCTTGCCGCTGGGGTGCAGGACCAGCTTCTGCACGCGCCAGTTGAGGAGCTCGGCGACGTAGAGCACGTTCTCCGACGGGCAGGCGATCTCGTGGATCCAGCCGAATTGCCTGAGCTGCTTCCCGGACTCGCCGAGCACGCCGAGCACCTTGCCGTCGAGCGACAGCTTGTAGACGCGGCCCGGGAAAGCGTCGGAGGTATAGAGGACCTGGTTCGGCCCGGGCGTGATGCACACCGCCCACGGCGCGCCCGGCGCCTGCGTGAACGGCCCGCCCGAGGCCTCGAGCTTCGCCAGGTCGGGCTTGGGCCCGAGCGCCGTGCGCGCGCCCGCGGGCACCGGCACGTCAATGCGGATCTCGCGCTGGAAGTTGCCTTCGCCGTCGAACACCTGGATGCGGCGGTTGCCGCGGTCGGCGACGTAGATGTTGCCCTTCGCGTCGGCCGCGATCGAGTGCGGCGTGCTGAATTGGCCGGCCTGGTTGCCGGGCTCGCCGAAGGACTTCAGCCACACGCCGTTGCGGTCGACCTTGGCGACGCGCGAGTTGATGTAGCCGTCGGAAATGAACACGCTGCCGTCGGGAGCGAAGGCGACGTCGGTCACCTGGCGGAAGCGGCCCTCCTGCGGAGGCAGCGGCGGCTTCGGATGCTCGAGCGGACCGGTCTCCTTGTCGGAGGACTCCTGCTTGCGGCCGAACACCATCAGCACGCGGCCCGCCGGGTTGAACTTCACCACCATGTCCGAGCCCTTGTCGGTCACCCAGAGGTTATCGCTCTTGTCCACGCGCACCGTGTGGCCGAACGACCAGGCGTAGAGGTTGTGTCCGATCTCGCGCAGGAACTTGCCCTGCGGATCGAACTCGAGCAGCTGCGTCGCCGCCGCGCCGTACGCGGGCCCGGTGGTGTTGCCGCGCGAGAGCACGAAGATGTGTCCTTTCGAGTTCACGGCGACGCCCGTGGCCTCGCCGAGATAGAGATCCTTGGGCAGGTGCAGCGGGTCGCTCGCGTCGAACGCGATGGTTGGGACTGATTGCGATTGCGCGTAAACGGGACCGCAGAGCAGCGCGAGCGCTGCCCACAGCAGGGGTTTCATGGGAGACCTCCTCGGGGTTGGACCGGCCGGAATATACTCCGGCTGGGTCGATCCGGAGGAGACGCCATGAAAACCCGCACCGCAATCGCCGTGCTCGCCGCCGCCGTTCTCGCGAGCTGCAGCCACGTGCCGGGCGTGAGATCGGAATCGGATGCGCCGCGCTTCGCGGTCGACCCGTACTGGCCAAGGCCCCTCCCGGGCAACTGGATCCTCGGTCAGGTCTCGGGCATCGCGGTCGACAAGAACGACCACATCTGGATCGTGCACCGGCCCGGGACGCTCGTCGACGACGAGAAGGGCGCGATGCAGAATCCGCCCGCGACGCGCTGCTGCACGCCCGCGCCGCCGGTGCTGGAGTTCGACGCGCAGGGCAACCTCTACCGCAGCTGGGGCGGGCCCGGCAAAGGCTACGACTGGCCCGAGAGCGAGCACGGCATCTACGTCGACCCGCACGGCGACGTCTGGATCGGGGGCAACGGCAACAAGGACCAGCAGATCCTGAAGTTCAGCCCGGACGGAAAGTTCCTGAAGCAGATCGGCAGGCCGGGGCCGACGGGAGGCTCGAACAACACCGGCGCGCTCGGCCGGCCGGCGAACGTCGAGATCGACGCCGCCACCAACGAGCTGTTCATCGCCGACGGCTACGGCAACCGGCGCGTGCTCGTGCTCGACGCCGACAGCGGCAAGTACAAGCGCCACTGGGGCGCGTACGGCAACCGCCCGAGCGACGACAAGCAGCCCGCGTACGACCCGGCGCAGCCGCCATCGCCGCAATTCGGCAACCCGGTGCACTGCGCGCGGCTGTCGAGCGACGGGCTGGTCTACGTCTGCGACCGCGCGAACGATCGCATCCAGGTGTTCGAGAAGAGCGGGAAGTTCGTGCGCGAGTTCCGGATCGAGCCGCAGACGCTTCAGAACGGCTCGGTGTGGGACCTCGTGCTCTCGCGCGATCCGCAGCAGAGATGGATCTTCATGGCCGACGGCGCGAACGGCCAGGTGCTCGTGATCGAGCGCGCGAGCGGCAAGGTCGCCGCCGGCTTCGGACGCAGCGGCCGCATGGCGGGCGAGTTCAAGTGGGTGCACAACATCGCCATCGACTCCAAGGGGAACCTCTATACCTCCGAGGTCGGCACCGGGCGCCGCGCGCAGAAATTCGTCCGCGTCGACTGAGCCCGAGCCGCCGTTTGATCTGAATCAAGCCGCGCCCGCGTCCGCGTGATGTGATGGACGCATGCGGCGCTCCTTCCTTGCGGCGGTGCTCGCCGGCCTGGCACAGCTCGCGCTCCTCGCGCGCGCGCCGGTCGCATCTGCGATCGATGCGCCGCCGCGCCGCGCCGCCGCGCGCGTCGCGCTGGTCGAGGGCGACGCGCGCTTTCTCGACGCTTATGGCGGCGCCGAGCGCCGCCCCAGGGTCGGCGACCTCCTGTACGAAGGCGACCGCATCGTCACCGGCCCCGACGGCGAGGTCCAGCTCGCGATGGAGGACGGCGGCTATCTCGGCGTGCGGCCCGACACGGAAGTCCAGGTCGTCGCGTTCCGCGCCGAGGGCCGTCCTGACGATTTATCGGTCATCGCGCTCGCGCGCGGCGCGCTGCGTGCGGTCACGGGATGGATCGCGGGGGGCGGCACGGGCGGCACGGGCGTGGTCCTGCGCACGCCGAACGCGGCGATCGGCGTACGCGGCACCGACCACGAGGCGCTCGTCGTGCCCGAGGGAGCGCGCAATGCCGAGCCGGGAACTTACGATCGTGTCTACTCCGGCGCGACGGTGATCGAGAGCCGCGGCGGCGAGCTCGGCGTCGGGGCCGGACAGGCCGGCTTCGCCCCGCTCGATGGCCGCGGTGCGCGCGTGCTCGAGCGCATTCCCGAAGTGTTCCGTCCGACGCGCAACGAGCGCCGCTTCGACGGTCTGCACGACCGCATCCAGCGGGAGCTCGAGAAGCGCCGCCAGGAGCGCCGCAGCTTCAACGACCGGGACCAGCGCGGCGATCGCGCAGAGCGGTCCGAGCGCGCGGAGCGGCCCGAGCGCGTCGAACGGGTCGAGCGCGTGGAAAAGGTCGACCGGGTCGAGAGAGTCGAGCGCCTCAAATAGCGCGCGGGCCCGGTCGCCTCACGACGCGCCGAAGATCGCGACCAGCGTCAGATCTTCCTGGATGTCGAAGAAGCTGTGCTCGGAGGTCGCGCGCACGTACAGGATGCGTCCCGGCTCCACCTGATGCTCCTCGCCCGCGATGCGGATCTTGGCGCGCCCACGGATCACGAAGTAGAGCTCGTCCTCGACGTGCGGCGCCTGCATGTCGCGCGCGCCCGCGGGCAGCCGGTACACGGCGCAGCTGAGCGACGGCGTGCGCAGGAATTCTGCGATCGCCGGCGCCTTCCCGCCCGCGACCCGGCGCTGCAGCTCGTCGACGTCGAAAATCTGCCAGACATGCTCGCTCATGGTTTGCCCGCGCCGACCGGCGCCCTCGGCGGTTCCGATGCGCCGATAGTGCCCGGCGTGCGCCGGCGGGATTTGACGGGCGTCAAATCCCGGGCGAGCGAGCCGCCGGGCTACAGCCGGCCCGTCAGCGCCAGCACCAGCAGGATCAGGACGACGATCCCGAGGATGCTGCTCGGGCCGTAGCCCCAGGCGCGGCTGTAGGGCCACGCCGGTATCGCGCCGACCAGCAGCAGGACGAGCACGATCAGGAGAATCGTTCCCACGGTCATTGTTCGGATTCCTTCCGTTGTTCCTCTCGCACGGGCAAGCGTAGGGCCGGCGTGTGTCTCGAACGGCGCGGCCGGCGGCGCGCGCGCTGGGCAGGTTGAACCACTCGGCCGCTTCCGAGCACCGCGGGGCGCGACCGAGGTCCAAGCGACAG
>DATDMW010000105.1:0-5814 GCA_036518595.1 Burkholderiales bacterium | reverse complement strand
CCGACGCTTACCACGACGACCACGACGACGCGCCTGACGACCACCCGGTTCGTGTTCTGACGGACCAGCAGGCCTCGGATGCCCGCGCCACGCGCGGGCATTTTTTTCTCAGCCGACCGCCGTCGGCGCCAGCGCCTCGATATCGGTGACGACGTCGACCACCGCCGGCCGCTTCGCCGCGACGGCGCGCTCGATCGCCGGGCCGATGTCATTCGGCTTCTCGACGCGGATCCCGAGTGCGCCGATGTCCTCGGCGATCTTGGCGAAGCTCACCATGCGGTAGGTCCAGAGCTCGCGCGCCTTCTGCGTCTGCTCGCCGCCGTAGGCGCGGTCGAAGCCGCGCTTCGACTGGTTGCCGCCGCCGTTGTTGTTGACGACGACGACGGTGTTGATTCCCCAGCGCACGGCCGTCTCCAGCTCGCCGATGTGGTACCAGAGGCCGGCGTCGCCGGTGAAGACCACGACCGGCCGCTCGGGCGTCGCGCATTTCGCGCCCAGCCCCGCGGGGAACGCCCATCCGAGGTGACCGGCGCTTCGCATGTAATTCTGCTTCGGCGTGCGCAGGTCGAACATCCCGCCCATCCACATGCCGGCGTGCCCGGTGTCGACGATCACGGTCGCGTCGTCGGGCATGCGCTGCGTGAGCTCGGCGACGAGACGCTCGGGGCGCATGGGCACCGCGCTCGACTCGAGCTGCGAGGTGTACTTCTCGCGCCACTCGGCGCACATGCCGCGCGCGGTCGCGATCCAGGCCTTGCGCTTCGCGGCGCTCGAAGCGTCCGCCGCCTCGAGCATGCGCTCGAGCGTCGTGCGCGCGTCGCCCAGGACTGCGGCCTGAAGCGGGTAGTTGCGCCCGAGGGCCTCGGGCTCGATGTCGATCTGGACCGCCTTCACGCCGATCTTCGGCACGGCCCAGAAGTGCGTCGTCATCCCGCCCGCCTCGGTGCCGACGAAGCACACGAGATCGGCCTGCGCCACGACCCGGTTCGCGCTCTCGCGCGAGTAGGTGCCGACGACGCCGACCGAGAGCGGATGCGTGCCGGGGATCGAATCCTTCCCGTTGAGCGAGGTCGCCACCGGAATCTGCAGACGCTCGGCGAGCGCGGTCAGCGCGCGCGCGCCGCCGGACGCGCGCACGCCGCCGCCCGCGACGATCACGGGGCGCTCGGCCTGCTGCAGCAGCACGAGCGCCGCCCGCATCTGCTCGCGGTCGGGCTCGGGCCGGAAGGGCGGCACGCGCGAGAAGAGCGGCTCGACCAGCGGCTCCATGTCGGCCTCCTCGGCGTCGATCTGGCCCTCGTTGCCGCGGAACTGCAGGTGCACGGGGCCCGGCGCGCCCGAGACCGCCACGCGGAACGCCTGGCGCACCATGTCGGGGAAGCGCGAGACGTCGTCCACCGTCGCGTTCAGCTTCGTGACCGGCTCGAACGCCGGCACGTCGTCGACCTCCTGGTAGACCTTGCGGAACTTGGTCTTCGGGTCGCGCCCTCCGGTGAAAGCGATCACCGGCGAATGCGCGAGGTACGCGTCGCGCAGGCCGGCCGCGAGATTGAGCGCGCCGATCACCTGGGCCATGCAGATGCCGGGCCTTCCCGAGGCGCGCGCGTAGCCATCGGCCATGTAGGCCGCGGACTTCTCTCCGTGGGTATGGATGCGCGCGATGCCGGTGCGCTTCTCCATCTCGGCGAACGTGCGGCGCAGCACCGCGGGGACCATGAACACGTGCGTCACGCCGTAGCCCTTCAGCATCTCTGCGAGGCATTGCGCCCCGGTCATCTTGGCCATGCTTCTCCTCGTTCGGACATCGACCCCGCGGGTCCGGGCCGATTTTAGCCGCAGCGCCGGTTCCATGGCGCGGCCGTGTCAGCCGGCGTCGACGGCCGCTGTAGGACGCGCATGACGCCGACATGCGCCCCGGCTTTGTGCGCTAGGATGCGGGGCTACGCGGCCGACAATAGGGGGGAGCCATGCTGGACAAGGTCAAGCTGGTCATCGCCGGCGTGATCGGGGCGGTGCTGTTCGGGGGCGGATACAGCTTCGGCGCCCGCAAGGTCGATGCCCTCGAGGCGCAGATCGAGGAGCTGAAGAAGACCGGCGACAGCGCCGAGGCGCGGCGCAAGCAGGCGCAGGCCGACATCGACAAGGCGCTGAAGGACCAGGCGGCCGAGCACGCCAAGGCGATGGAGGCGCTGAAGGCGGAATCGGGCCGCCGAGAGAAGGACCTCGGCGACGCGCTCGCCGGCGCCAATGCGCGCAATACCGACCTGCAGTCGAAGCTCAAGGCGAACGAGGCGCAGCGCGCCAAGCTCCAGGCCGCCATGGCGACCGCATCCGACGCGCAGCGCCGCACGCTGCAAGGCCAGCTCCAGGTGCTGAGCGCCGAGGACACCAAGCTGCTCGCGCAGCTCGACGCGAACAAGTGCCTCGCCCTCGCCGTTCCCACCACGGTCATCGGGCCGCTCGTCAAATGAGAGGAGACCTCATGAAGCGGACCGTTGCCGGCGTCGCCGCCGCCGCCTTGTGCGGCTGCACCACCATGGTCGTTCCCGAGGTCAAGGAAGCGCTCAAGTGCGAGCCCTCCGACGCGATGCTCGCCGCCTGCGGGTCGCCGTCGTCGATCAAGGACGGCGTGACCTTCGGCGAGATGATCGAGGTCTCGGGGCGCGACCGCGATGCGCTCAAGGAATGCGCGCTCAAGCAGCAGGCGCTGGCGCAGTCGATTGCCGCCTGCAACGAGCGCATCGAGAAGTACAACGCCGCGATCCGCGAGATGAACGCCCGGAACCGGGACGCCGCGAAGCAGTGACGGCGTCGCGGGTCCTCGCCATCGTGGTCCTCGCGGCGATCCTCGGCGCGCCGGCACGTGCTCCCGCGCAGCCCGCGTGCGAGAACGCGCGCACCACCGCCGCGATGCGCCAGTGCGAGATCGCGCGGCTGAAGCAGGCGGAGGTGGGGATGGACGCGGCGTACCAGGCGCTCGCCGCTCGTCTCGACGCGGCGGGCCGGGCGAAGCTGAGCGCCGCGCAGGACGCGTGGCGCGCGTACCGCGCCGCGGAAGCCGAGTTCCAGGCCGACCACGCGCGCGAGGGCACGCTCGCGCCGCTGATCGCGGACAGCGTGCGCGCCGATCTGACCGAGGCGCGGCGCCGCGAGCTCGAGCGGGCGCTCAAGTCGAAATAACGAGGAGGCGACATGGCGAGCTTCGACGCGTTCTTCCCGACGCTGCTCCGGAACGAAGGCGGCTTCGTCGACGATCCGGTCGACCCCGGCGGCGCGACCAACAAGGGTGTGACGCTCGAAACCTTCAAATCGTCCGCGCAGCGCTACCTCGGGATCGAGCCCACGCTCGAGAACCTGAAGGCGCTCACCGACGACCAGGCCGCGAAGATCTACAAGCCGCTGTACTGGGACAAGATCCGCGGCGACGACATCCAGCTCCAGGATCTCGCCGACATCGTGTTCGACTTCCAGGTGAACGCGGGCGCGGCGGCGTCTAAGCTGCTGCAGCGCGTGCTCAACGACCTGGGCGCGCAGCCGCCGCTCGGCGTCGACGGCGAGATCGGCCCCGGCACGATGGCCGCGCTCGCTCGCGCCGACGCGGTCGCCGTCTACCGGGCGTACAAGCAGGGCCGGATCGCGTACTACCAGGATCTGGTCGCCAAGCGTCCGCCGCTCGGGAAGTTCCTGAACGGGTGGCTCAAGCGCGTGAACGCGTTCCCGGAGCTTTAGGCGTCACTTGATCGCGAGCGGATTCGTCGGCGAGCCGACCGCGCCCGTGATCGGGATCGCCGGCGCGACGAACAGGAACTCGTAGACGCGGTCGGCGGCGCAGTCGTCGGCCAGATCCTTCAGGTAGAAGATCTCGCCCATGGTCATGCCCATGATGGGTATGGTGATCCAGTGCCAGGGCTGGTTGATGCCGGGCTCGGTCTCGTTGGGACGCACCTCGCAGCCCCAGGTGTCGGAGGCGAGCGCCGCGAGCTGCGTGCGCTGGATCCATTCGAGCGTCTCGAAGCCGAAGCCGGGCGCGTCGCCGCCGGGATAGCCGTCCCAGCTGCCGGCCTCGAGCTTGGCCTCCATCTGCCCGGTGCGCACGACCACGAAGTCCCCGCGGCGCACTTCGACGTTCTGCGCCTTCGCCGTGCGATCGAGGTCGGCGCAGGTGATCGCGTAGCCGTCGTCGAGGACCTTCTTCCCGAGCGCGCGCGGCACGTCGAGGAAGACGCCGCGGCCGACCATCCTCGCCTTGGTCTTCTCGATGCCGCACTTCTGCGCGCCGGCGGACGTGACCTCGCGGCAGTCGTAGCCGTTCCACATCGAGTTCTCGTAGAAGACGTGCCCGAGACCGTCCCACTGCGTGCCGCACTGGAGCGGCATCGTCACCATGTCGTCCGCGGCGCGGATGCCGCGGTGGTCGAGCACGCCCGAATACGCGTCGGTGCCGGTCCGGAGCATCGTGTGGATCGGGTTGGTGCGCCCCATCGCAGGGTACTTGCTCTTCGCGCCCTGCGGCCCGGTGTGATCGAAGTTGAGCGCGAGCGAGATCACCTTGCCTTTCCTCACGAGGCGCGCCGCGGCGACGATGTCCTCGGGCGTCGTGTAGTTCAGCGTGCCGATCTCGTCCTTGGGCCCCCACTTGCCCCAGTTCTTGTATTTCTCCGCGGCGTCGCGGAGGTCCTGACGGGTGAGCTTGCGGGCGGCCATGGTCTCCTCGGGGTGGTGTGATGCGATCGAGCCCGGATGCTACCATTGCGGCATCCCGGAGGAGGGACCCATGAAGCTCGCCTTACGCGCCGCCGCGTGCGGCATCGCTTTCTCGCTCGCCGGCGCGTGCCTCGCGCAGGATGCGCAATGGCCCGGCCGGCCCGTGCGCATGATCGTGCCGTTCGCCCCTGCGGGACCGACCGACATCATCGCGCGCCTGGTCGTCTCCAAGGCGGGAGAGATACTGGTCACGCAGGTCGTGATCGAGAACCACGCCGGCGCCGGCGGCAACATCGGCGCGGCGATGGTGGCGAAATCGGCGCCCGACGGCTACACCACGCTGCTGACCTCCTCCGCGTTCGCGGTCAACGTCAGCCTGTTCTCCAGTCCGGGCTACGAGACGCGCCAGTTCGAGCCCGTGGTCGTCGCTGCCCGGCAGCCGAACCTGATCTTCGTCGCGGCGAGCTATCCGCCGCACACCATGGCCGAGCTCGTCGACCTCGCGAAGCGCACGCGCCCGGGCTACGCGTCTCCCGGCGTCGGCACTACGCCGCACCTGACCGCGGAAACCGTGTTCCGCTCGATGGCGGGGCTCGACCTGACCGCGATCCACTTCAAGGGCGCGGGGCAGGCCGTCACCGCGGTCATCGCGGGCGAGCCGCCCATCGGCTGCGGAGCGATCTCGGGGCCGCTGCCGTACATCAAGTCCGGCAAGCTGCGCCCGATCGCGGTCTCGAGCGACAAGCGCGTGGCCACGCTTCCCGACGTGCCGACGCTCGCCGAGGCGGGCTTTCCCGGCGTCGAGGACTACACCTGGGTGGGCATCTTCTTCCCGGCGGGCACGCCGCACACGATCGTGCAGAAGCTGAACGACGCCGTCAACCGCGCGCTGCACGACGCCGCCATCCGCCAGCGCCTGGACCAGCTCGCCTTCGATCCCGTGGGCGGATCGCCGCAGGAGTTCGCCGACTACCTGAAGCAGGAGATCCCGAAGTGGGCGAAGGTGGTGCGAGCGGCCAAGGTCAAGGTGGACTGAGCCCGGCTGGACCGACCTGAGCGGCTCAGAGGATGAAGCTGACCGAGCCGAGCGAGCCGAGCTCCATCGCGTCG
>DATDMW010000104.1:0-2069 GCA_036518595.1 Burkholderiales bacterium | reverse complement strand
CCCTCGGAGATCCTGGTGATCTGCGACGCGGGCACGCCCGCGGCGTGGGTGGCGATGGACCTCTTCTCGCAGGCGGAGCACGACGAGGCCGCGCAGGCGATCGTGCTTTCGCCCGACAGTGCGCACCTCGACGCGATCGCGGCGGCGCTCGAGGCGCGCCTCGCCGAGATGCCGCGGCGCGAGATCATCGCCACATCGCTCCAGACGCGCGGCGCGCTGATCGAGACACGCGACCTCGCCGAGGCGTGCGCCATCGCCGATCGCATCGCGCCCGAGCACCTCGAGCTCGCGGTGCGCGAGCCGCGCGAATGGCTGCCGCGGCTGCACAACGCGGGCGCCATCTTTCTCGGGCGCTGGAGCTCGGAGGCGATCGGCGACTATTGCGCCGGCCCGAACCACGTGCTGCCGACCGCGGGCACCGCGCGCTTCTCGTCGCCGCTCGGCGTGTACGACTTCCAGAAGCGCACGAGCGTCATCGAGGTGTCGCGCGCGGGTGCCGAGCGCCTGGGCCGGGTGGCGGCGATCCTCGCCGACGAGGAAGGCTTGCAGGCGCACGCGCGCTCGGCCCGCCTTCGGTTCGAAAGCGGGTCCGAACCGTGAATCCGGAACGCTGGGTCAGGCCGGAAGTGCTGGCCATGTCCGCCTATCACGTGCCCGACGCGCGCGGCATGGTGAAGCTCGACGCCATGGAGAACCCGTATTCGCTGCCCGAGGAGCTGCGCCGGCGGCTCGCCGAGCGGCTGGCGCGCGTGGATCTCAATCGCTATCCGGAGCCCAACCCGCGCGCGCTGCGCGAGCTCATCGCGCGCACGATGGGCGTGCCGGCGGGGATGGAGGTGCTCCTCGGCAACGGCTCGGATGATCTGATCCAGGTCATTGCCCTTGCGCTCGCGCGGCCCGGCGCCGCGATGATGTTCCCGTCGCCGACCTTCGTCATGTACTCGGTCAACGCGACGCTCACCGGCATGCGCGCTGTGGCGGTGCCGCTGCGCGAAGACTTCTCGCTCGACCGCGACGCGTTCGTCGCGCGCGTGAAGGAGCTGCGCCCGGCGGTCGTGTTCCTCGCCTATCCGAACAATCCGACCGGCGTGCTCTACCCGCCGGGCGACGTGGAAGCGATCGTGCGCGCCGCCGAAGGGCTGGTCGTGGTGGACGAGGCCTACCATGCCTTCGCCGGCGCGAGCTTCCTGCCGCGGCTCGCCGAGTTCCCGAACCTCGTCGTGCTGCGCACGCTGTCGAAAGTGGGCCTCGCGGGCCTGCGGCTCGGCTATCTCGCCGGTGCGCCGGAATGGCTGGAGCAGTTCAACAAGGTGCGGCAGGTCTACAACGTCGACGTGCTCACCGAGGCGGCGGCGACGTTCGCGCTCGAGCATCTCGACGTGCTCGACGCGCAGGCCGCGCGCATCCGCGCCGATCGCACCGAGCTCGCGCGAGGCCTGGCGTCGCTCGGCGTCACGGTGTTCCCGTCGAGCGCGAACTTCCTGCTCGTTCGCCTGGCCGACGCGCCGCGCGCCTTCGAGGCGCTGCGCCGCCAGGGCGTGCTGGTGAAGAACCTGCACCCCGGCGTGCCGGGCTGCCTGCGCATCACGGTCGGCACGCCGGACGAAAACCGTATACTGCTTTCCGCCCTGAAGGAAGCGCTCGTCCATGCGTAAGGCCGAAGTGGTGCGCAATACCAAGGAGACGCAGATCCGCGTGCGGCTCGACCTCGACGGCCGCGGCGCGGCGCGGCTCGCGACCGGCCTGCCGTTCCTCGAGCACATGCTCGACCAGGTGGCGCGCCACGGCATGCTCGACCTCGAGATCGAGGCGAAGGGTGACCTGCACATCGACGGCCACCACACCGTCGAGGACATCGGCATCACGCTCGGCCAGGCGTTCGCGAAGGCGCTCGGCGACAAGTCCGGCATCCGCCGCTTCGGCCATGCCTACGTCCCGCTCGACGAGGCGCTGTCGCGCGTGGTGATCGATTTCTCCGGACGCCCCGGGCTCGAATATCACGTCGAGTACGCGCGCGGGCTGATCGGCGACTTCGATGTCGATCTCGTGCACGAGTTCTTCCAGGGTTT
>DATDMW010000103.1:0-7491 GCA_036518595.1 Burkholderiales bacterium | reverse complement strand
CGAAGCTGGTCGCCGAGGCCGCGGTGGTGGGGCGCCCGGACGAGCTCACCGGCGAGGCGATCGTCGCCTTCGTCGTGCTCAAGGGGCTGCGGCCTTCGGGGGCCGAGGCGAAGAAGATCGCCGACGAGCTGCGCAACTGGGTCGCGAAGGAGATCGGGCCGATCGCGAAGCCGAAGGACATCCGCTTCGGCGACAACCTGCCGAAGACTCGCTCGGGCAAGATCATGCGGCGGCTGCTGCGCGCGATCGCGCGCGGCGAGGAGATCAAGCAGGATGTCTCGACGCTCGAGAACCCCGCGATCCTCGAGCAGCTGAAGCAGGCGACCTAGCGCTCAGCGGCGCGGCTCGAGGAGATCGAACAGCGCCTCCGCGGTTTCCTTCGGCCGCTCGACCGGAGTGAGGTGCCGCGACTTCGGGATGTAGACGAGGCTGGATCCGGCGATGCCCTCGTGCAGCGCCTTCGCCATCTTCAGCGGCTCGGCCTGGTCCTCCTTCCCGGCGATCACCGCGGTCGGCGCCGTGATCGCCGCGAGGCCGGGCCGGAGATCGAGCGTGCCGAGCATCTCGCACGCGGCGGCGTAGCACTGCACGTCGTTCGCGAGCAGCGAGTCGACCAGCGCCGCGGCCGCGGCGTCGTCGAGCTTGCGGAAGGACTCGCCGAACCAGCGCTCGAGCTGCGAGTCGACCAGCGCGCGCAGGCCCTGGGTCTTCGCGATCTCGGCGCGCTCGTGCCAGATCGCGGGCGCCTTCGCGCCGTACCACGCGGTCGTCGAGATCAATCCGAGCGCCGACGCGCGCGGCGGATATTCCGCGGCGAACGCCTGCGCGACGCAGCCCCCGAGCGAGCATCCCGCGACCGCCGCCGACGTCCAACCGGTGTGGTCGAGCAGCTCGGCGAGATCGCGCGCGAGCAACTGCGGGGTATACGGCATCGCGCGGCGCTCCGAGCGGCCGTGCCCGCGGCTGTCGTACGTGAGAACCTCGGCGCGCTCCTTGAGCACGGACACCGCGCCGTCCCACATGCTGCGGTCGAGCCCGAGGGAATGGAGCAGCGCGATGCGCGGCGCGCGCGGGCCGGGCGCGGGATGCACCCTGAACGCGAGCATGCAGCCGTCCGACGTCCTGAACGTTCCGCTTCCCACGCGCGCCCTCCTCGACGGCCCCTCGCTGCTGTTGCTGCAAGGCCGGCGTAACTGTATCACTAGCCGCCGGCCGGCGCGAAGACGGCCGGGTGCCTTACGGTAGAATCGATGGCGGGACGCGGGGCGTTCCGGACGGAGAGGTGACCGAGCGGTCGAAGGTGCGCGCCTGGAAAGCGCGTGTACGGTCAAAAGCCGTACCGTGGGTTCGAATCCCACCCTCTCCGCCACGCCGTTAGAATTCGCCGACCGGCTTTCGATCGAAGGAGAACCGCATGGAACCGCGCGGCAACCGGCTCGCCTGCGCGCTGCGCACGATCGACGGCTGCATCGGGACTTACGACGCATACCCGGGCTCCGCGCCGAAGTCCATCTCGCGCGTCGATCCGGTGAAGTGGGACAAGCCGCCGCAGAAGGACGTCATGGAGGCTTCCTTCAGCATCATCACCGATCTCGGCATGACCGGCGCCATCATCCGCCTCAATCAATACCAGTGGCGCGCGCTCAACCACGTGAAGCTCATCGAGCCGTTCTACGGCTTCATGCTGTGGGGCGGGAACCCGATGAAGGTCGTCGACGACGCGATGATGCTCGCGAAAGGCAGGATCTAGCCTGGTCGTGCCGATCGTCGACTCGCAGGTCCACATCTGGGCTGCCGATTCGCCCGAACGGCCGTGGCCCGCGCGCCACAAGCCGCACCGCTCCGATCCGATCACCGCGGAGGACTTGCTGCGCGAGATGACGGCGGCGGGCGTGGACCGCGTCGTCCTCGTGCCGCCTTCGTGGGAAGGCGAGCGCAACGACGTCGTGCTCGCGGCGGCGCGCGCGCATCCGCAGCGCTTCGCCGTGATGGGACGGCTGGATCCCGAGGCGCCGCAGTCGCGCGCGTTGCTGCGCGAATGGCGCGCGCAGCCCGGGATGCTGGGCTTGCGCTTCACGTTCCATCGTCCCTCGCTGCAGCCGTTGCTCACCGAGGGACGCGCCGACTGGGTCTGGGCGGAGGCGGAGCGGCACGCGATCCCGGTCATGCTCACGTGCCCGCATGCGATCCTGCATCACCTGGAGCGCATCGCCGAGCGCCATCCCGGGCTGCGCCTCACGCTCGACCATCTCGGCCTGCTGCCCGGCACGAAGGACGAGGAGGCGTTCCGCGACTTCGACCGGCTGCTCGCGCTCGCGCGCCGTCCCAACGTCGCGGTGAAGGCGAGCGCGCTGCCGTGCTACACGAGCGACGCCTATCCGTATCGCCGGCTGCATCCGTACATCGAGCGCGCGGTCGCCGCGTTCGGACCCGAGCGCGTGTTCTGGGGCACCGATCTCTCGCGACTGCCGTGCACCTACCGAGAGGCGGTCACGATGTTCACCGACGAGATGCCGTGGCTCGGCGCGCCCGAAAAGGACGAGATCATGGGCCGCGCGCTGTGCCGGTGGCTCGGGTGGCTGTGCTAGACTGCTCTTACCACGGCGGGCCTCCCCGCATTGCAGCGTAGTGAACCTGGTCAGGTCCGGAAGGAAGCAGCCACAGCTATTCACTGCAAGTGCCGGGGGCAAGGCTCGCCACCCCCATTCCGGATCGGCGCCGCGAGGCCCGATCGTTTCCCGGCTGCTAAAATCGGGGCATGTCGTATCAAGTCCTCGCCCGCAAGTGGCGTCCCCGCACGTTCGAGTCGCTGGTCGGGCAGGAGCACGTCGTGCGCGCCCTCACGCACGCGCTCGACCAGAAGCGGCTGCACCATGCCTACCTGTTCACGGGCACGCGCGGCGTCGGCAAGACCACGCTCGCGCGCATCCTGGCGAAGTCGCTCAACTGCGAGACCGGGATCTCGTCGAAGCCCTGCGGCAAGTGCTCGGCCTGCCTCGAGATCGACGCGGGCCGCTTCGTCGACCTGATCGAGGTCGACGCCGCGACCAACACCAAGGTCGACGAGATGCGGCAGTTGCTCGAGAACGCCGTGTACTCGCCGACGCGCGGCCGCTTCAAGGTCTACGTCATCGACGAAGTCCACATGCTCTCGACGTCGGCGTTCAACGCGATGCTGAAGACGCTCGAGGAGCCGCCCGAGCACGTCAAGTTCATCCTCGCGACGACCGATCCGCAGAAGATCCCGGTGACGGTGCTGTCGCGCTGCCTCCAGTTCAACCTGAAGCAGATGCCGGCGCCGGCGATCACGGCGCGGCTCTCGCAGATCCTCGCCGAAGAGAAGGTGCCGGCGGAGGACGACGCGCTGCGGCTGCTCGCGCATTCCGCGCGCGGCAGCATGCGCGACGCGCTGTCGCTCCTCGACCAGGCGATCGCGCACGGCGGCGGCAAGGTGGCCGCGGCCGAGGTGCGCGCGATGCTCGGCGCGATCGACGACGAGTTCCTGCTCCGGATCGCCGAGGCGCTCGCGCAGGGCGACGCGAAGGCCGCGCTCGCCGCCGCGGACTCGATGCAGGAGCGCAACGTCTCCTTCGACGGCGCGCTGCGCGAGCTGGCGGCGCTGTTCCACCGCATCGCGCTCGCGCAGACGGCGCCGGCGGCGCTCGCCGAGGAAGGCGCCGAGCGCGAGCGGGTGATCAGGCTCGCGCAGGCGCTCGACCCCGAGGACGTCCAGCTCTACTACCAGATCGCGATCCACGGCCGGCAAGACCTGCCGTTCGCGCCCGACGAGTACGCGGGATTCACCATGGCGGTGATGCGAATGCTCGCGTTCCGCGCGGAAGCGGGCGAGGGCGGCCGCGCTCCCGCGGAAAGCGAGGGCGCGAAGCCCGCGCGCCCGTCCGCCGCGCCGGCTGCGCGCGCCGCGACGCCGACGGCGCAGGGCGAGTGGCCGAGCCTCGTGCGCTCGCTCGCGCTCACCGGGCTTGCGGGCCAGCTCGCGCAGGCGAGCGAGCTGGTGCGCTTCTCCGAAGGCGAGATCGAGCTGCGGGTGCCGCCCGCGGCGAAGCACCTCGCGGACAAGACCTACCAGGACAAGCTGCGCGCGTCGCTCGAGTCCCACTTCGGCCGGCCGGTGCGCCTCGCCGTGAAGGTGGGAGAGACCACGGGCAACACCGCGCGCGACAAGGCGAGCGCGTCGATCAGCGGGGACGCGTTCGTGAAGGACCTGATGGAGCATTTCGACGCGACCATTGTCGAATCGTCCATCAAGCCGAATCGATGAACGGAGAACGGACATGATGAAAGGCCAGCTCGCCGGGCTGATGAAGCAGGCGCAGCAGATGCAGGACAACATGAAGAAGCTCCAGGACGAGCTGGGCTCGATGCAGGTCGAGGGCGTGTCGGGGGCGGGCATGGTGAAGGTCGCGATGACCTGCAAGCACGAGGTGAAGCGCGTGACGATCGATCCTTCCCTTCTCAAGGACGACAAGGAGATGCTCGAGGACCTGGTCGCCGCGGCCATGAACGACGCCGCGCACAAGGCCGAGGCCGCCGTCCAGGAGAAGATGTCGGCCCTCACCGGCGGACTCGGGCTGCCGCCGGGACTGAAGCTGCCGTTTTGAGACCGCCGTCCTCGCTCGAAGACCTGATCGAGGCCCTGCGCTGCCTGCCGGGGGTCGGGCCGAAGTCGGCGCAGCGCATCGCGTATCACCTCCTGCAGTACGACCGCGCTGGCGCCGAGCGCCTCGCGCAGACGCTCGCGCGCGCGGCGCACGCGATCCGGCGCTGCGCCAAGTGCAACAGCTTCACCGAGACCGAGCTGTGCGCGCTGTGCGCGTCGGACCGCCGCGACGCGGCGCAGCTCTGCGTCGTCGAGACGCCGGGCGACCTGCTGATGATGGAGCAGACGCTCGCGTACCGCGGCCTGTACTTCGTGCTCATGGGGCGGCTGTCGCCGCTCGACGGCATCGGGCCGCGCGAGATCGGGCTCGACGTGCTGCACCGCCGGGCCGGCGACGGCGTGGTGAAGGAAGTGATCGTCGCGACGAATTTCACCAACGAAGGCGAGGCGACCGCGCACACCATCGGCGAGATGCTGAAGGACCGCGGGCTGAAGATCACCCGGATCGCGCGCGGGATCCCGGTCGGCGGCGAGCTCGAGTACGTCGACACCGGGACGCTCGCGCAGGCGTACGCCGAGCGCCGGCCGGTCGAGCCATGACGCCGGGGGCGCTCGCCGGCCTCAAGGTGATCGAGCTCGGCCAGCTCATCGCCGGGCCGTTCGCGGGCAAGTTCTTCGCCGAGCTCGGCGCCGAGGTGATCAAGATTGAGCCGCCCGAAGGCGATCCGCTTCGCAAGTGGCGCAAGCTCCACGAGGGCACGTCGCTGTGGTGGTACGTCCAGAACCGGAACAAGAAGTCGGTCACCGCGGATCTGCGCCTGCCCGAGGGACAGGAGGTCGTGCGGCGCCTCGCCCGCGGCGCCGACGTCGTGATCGAGAACTTCCGCCCCGGGACGATGGAGAAATGGGGGCTCGGCTACGAGCGGCTCGCCGACGGGAACCCCGGCCTCGTGATGCTGCGGCTCTCGGGCTTCGGCCAGACCGGGCCGTACCGCGACCAGGCCGGCTTCGGTGCGATCGGCGAATCGATGGGCGGACTTCGCTACGTCACGGGCTTTCCCGACCGGCCGCCGGTGCGGCCGAACCTCTCGATCGGCGACGCGCTCGCGGCGCTGCACGGCGTGATCGGCACGCTCGCCGCGCTGCGCCACCGCGACGCGGGCGGCCTCAGGTCCGGTAAAGGCCAGGTGGTGGACGTCGCGCTGTACGAGGCGGTGTTCAACATGATGGAGTCGACGCTGCCGGAGTACGACCTGTTCGGCGAGGTGCGCGAGCGCACCGGCAGCAATCTCACGGGCATCGTGCCGTCGAACACCTATCTGACCCGCGAAGGCCGGCACGTCGTGATCGGCGCGAACGCGGACAGCATCTTCAAGCGCCTGATGAACCTGATCGGGCGGCCCGACCTCGCCGAAGACCCCGCGCTCGCCGACAACGCCGGCCGCGCGAAGCGCGCGGACGAGCTCGATGCCGTGATCGGCGAGTGGACGTCGCGGCACGGCGCCGAGGACGTCCTGCGCATGCTGAACGAAGCGAAGGTCCCGAGCGGCAAGATCTACAGCATCGCCGACATCGCGCGCGACCCGCAGTACCTGGCGCGCGACATGATCCGCGAGATCGCGCTGCCCGATGGTGCGCGCGTCAAGGTCCCCGGCGTGGTGCCCAAGCTCTCGGCGACGCCCGGCGACATCGGCCGGCCCGGGCCGCGCCTCGGCGAGCACACCGAGGCGGTGCTCGCCGCTCACGGCTACGGCGCGGCGGAGATCGCGCAGCTGCGGGGGCGCCGTGCCGTCTGACGGGCCCGGGGAGGCGGGCATGCAGCACATCTACATCCACGAGGTCGTCGCGCGCGACGGCTTCCAGATCGAGCCGCAGTTCGTCCCGACCGAGCGCAAGATCGAGTTGCTCGATGCGCTCTCGGAAACCGGCGTGGCGAAGATCGAGGTGACCTCGTTCGTCTCGCCGAAGGCGGTGCCCAACCTGCGCGACGCGGAGGAGGTGATGGCGGGCATCCGGCGCAATCCGGCGGTGCGCTACGTCGCGCTGATCGCCAACGCGAAAGGCGTCGAGCGCGCCGCCGCGGCGCGGGTCGACGAGGTGAACCTCGTGGTCTCGGTGTCGGAGACGCACAACCGGGCGAACGTGCGGCGTTCGACCGACGCGTCGTTCGAAGGCTTCGCCGAGATCCTGCGCGCGCTGGACGGAACGGGGATTGACGTGACCGGGTCGCTCTCGACCGCTTTCGGCTGTCCCTTCGAAGGCGACCAGGCCGCCGGGCGCGTGATGGAGTTCGTGCGGCGCTACGTCGACCTGGGCGTCGACGCCGTCACGCTCGCCGACACGACCGGCATGGCGCATCCGCGCCAGGTCGAGTCGCTCGCGTCCGCGGTGAGGGAAGCCTTTCCCGAGCTGCCGGTCGCGCTGCATTTCCACAACACGCGCGGCATGGGGCTCGCGAACGTGCTCGCGGGTCTCGCCGCGGGCGTGCGCCGCTACGAAGGCTGTCTGGGCGGTCTCGGCGGCTGCCCCTTTGCGCCGGGCGCGACGGGGAACATCTGCACCGAAGACCTGGTGCACATGCTGGAGGCGATGGGCTACGGGACCGGCGTCGATCTCGACCGGCTGCTGGCCGCCTCGCGCCGCCTGGGCGACATTGTCCGCCACGATCTGCCGGGCCAGGTCGTGAAGGCGGGCAAGGCGACCGAGCTGCACCCGGCGCCGCAGGGAAGTTAGAACAGGCCGAGCTGCTTCGCGTCGTCGCGCCGCGCGGGGGACTTGAATCTCGTGCAGTCGAGCTCCGGCGGCTTGCGACCCGCGCCGTGGCCGTTCAGCCCGAAGCGCCGGCACGCGATGTCGAAGCGCTTCTCGAT
>DATDMW010000102.1:0-9582 GCA_036518595.1 Burkholderiales bacterium | reverse complement strand
CCTCGATGCGCACGCCGATGTTCCAGTAGCGCTGCGGCACGTTTTCCGCGGGCCGGATGTAGCAACCGGGCTCGACGGTCAGCACCATGCCGGTCTCGAGCGCGCGCCACTCGCCGCCGCGCTTGTAGTCGCCGGCGTCGTGGACGTCGAGACCGAGCCAGTGGCCAGTGCGATGCATGTAGAAGCGCTTGTAGTCCTCGCTCTGGATCACGTGCTCGACGTCGCCCGCGCATAGGCCCAGGTCGACGAAGCCCTGCGCCAGCACGCGCACCGCCGCGTCGTGCGGCGCGTTCCAGCGGGCCCCGGGCGCGACGGCGGCGATGGCGGCGGCCTGCGCGGCGAGCACGAGCTCGTAGATGTCGCGCTGCGCGGGCGTGAAGCGTCCGCCGACCGGGAACGTGCGCGTAATGTCGGCCGCGTAGCCGTCGAGCTCGCAGCCCGCGTCGATGAGCAGCAGGTCGTCCTGCGCGAGCTGCGCGTTGTTCTCGCGGTAATGGAGGATGCAGGCGTTGGCGCCGCCCGCGACGATGGGCCAGTACGCCGGGCACTGCGCCCCGCGCCGGCGGAACTCGTACAGGAGCTCGGCCTCGATCTCGTACTCCCAGCGGCCCGGGCGCGCGGCGCGCATCGCGCGCTCGTGCGCGCCCGCGGAGATCGCGCCGGCGCGGCGCATGACCGCGAGCTCGGCGTCGTCCTTGAACAGCCGCATCTCGTCGAGCGCGACGCGCACGTCGTGCATCGCCGCCGGCGCCGCGACGCCCGTGCGCGCGAGGGCGCGCACCTGGTTCAGCCAGCCCATCATGCGCGCGTCCCAGCCGGCGTCGGCTCCGACCGGATAGTGGAGCGCGGGCTGGTCGGCGATCAGCTTGGGCAGGCGCTCGTCGATCTCGGTGATGCTATAGGCCTCGTCGACGCCGAACGTTTCTTTGGCGCCTTCCGGGCCGTAGCGCAGCCCGTCCCACAGCTCGCGCTCGGGGTTGCGCTCGCGGCAGAACAGGATCGTGCGCGGCGGCTCGCCGGCGAGGAGCACCAGCACGGCGTCGGGCTCGGGAAACCCGGTGAGATAGTAGAAATAGCTGTCGAAGCGGTACAGGTAGTCGCTGTCGCGATTGCGGATGCGCTCCGGTGCGGTCGGCACGACTGCGATCCCGGCGCCCATCTGCCGGCTCAACCGCCGGCGGCGCTCCGCGTACCGGGAGAGATGCGTTGCGGCGTCCATCGCCGGATTGTCGTCCGCCGGGCGGCCGGGATCAAGCGCCCGGCTGGTTCAGCGCCGCCAGGCGCTGCGGCGTCCCGACGTCGTGCCAGACGCCCGCGTGCAGCTCGCCCCCGACGCGCCTCTGTCCGATCGCCTCGACCCACAGCGGCAGCATCCTGCCCTTGGAGCCCCGCTCCAGCCCGTGGAACAGCTCGGGCCGGTACAGCGCGATCCCGCTGAAGGTGTGCTTGGGGCCTCCCTCCATCCGGATCTCCGAGGCGTCGAGGACGAAATCGCCGCCGGGATTGTGCTCGGGGTTCGGCACGAGCACGAGGTGCGCGAGGTTCTTCCCGAGCGATCGTCCGCGCAGGCGCGAGAAGTCGTAGTCGCAGTAAATGTCGCCGTTCACGACCACGAAGGGCTCGGGTCCGAGGAGCGGCAGCGCGTTGGCGATCCCGCCCGCGGTCTCGAGTGCCTCGCCCTCGGGCGAATAGCGTATCGAGACTCCGAAGCGGCTTCCGCCACCCAGCGACTGCTCGATCTTGTGCCCGAGATGGGCGTGATTGATGACGAGCTCGCGGAACCCCGCGCGCGCCAGGCGCTCGAGGGTCCAGACGATGACGGGCTTGCCGCGCACCTCGAGCAGCGGCTTCGGCGTCGTGTCGGTCAGCGGCCGCATGCGCTCGCCGCGCCCGGCCGCCAGTAGCATCGCCTTCATGGGTGCACCATCGATGCTCAGAAGCTATGGCGCGCTTGGCGCCGCTCGTCCTGGAGCTCGCCGAGCAGCTGCGCGAGAGGCGCGAGCTCGCGATAGCGCTCGCAGGCGCGGCGCAGGTAGCGCATGACCAGCGGCTGGTCCTTGAGATAACCCTCTTTGCCGTCGCGGTGGCACAGCCGGGCGAAGATGCCGATGACTTTGAGCTGCCGCTGCACACCCATCCATTCGAAGTCGCGGTAGAACGCCGCGAAATCGCCCGCGACGGGAAGCCCCGCCTTGCGCGCGGCTTCCCAGTACACGATGGCCCAGTCGAGAACGCGCTCCTCGTCCCATTCGATGTAAGCGTCCCGAAGCAGAGAGACGAGGTCGTAGGTGATCGGCCCGTACACCGCGTCCTGGAAGTCGAGTATCCCGGGACCCGGCTCGCACACCATCAGGTTGCGCGAGTGGTAATCCCGGTGCACGTACACCCGGGGCTGCGCGAGATTGTTCTCGAGCAGCAGCTCGAACGCGGCGTCGAGCGTCGCCCGCTGCGCCGGGGTGAGCTCGCGTCCCAGCTGGCGCGCCACGTACCACTCGGGAAAGAGCTTGAGCTCGCGCAGGAGCAGCTCGCGGTCGTATTCGGGAAGCCTTCCCGCGGCGCTCGCGCGCTGGATCCGGACGAGCGCCGCGATCGCAAGTCCGTACAGCCGATCCGCGCTGTCCGAATCCAGCGCCTGCAGATACGTGGTGCTGCCGAGGTCGGAGAGCAGCAAAAAGCCTTCGGCAAGGTTCTGCGCGTGCACGGCCGGCACGTGGACGCCGGCGTCAGCGAACAGGGCCGCGGCGTGGAGAAAGGGCCGGCAGTCCTCTTTCTCAGGCGGCGCGTCCATCGCGATCAAGGTGTCGCTCGAGGACCGGGTCACCCGGAAGTAGCGCCGGAAGCTCGCGTCTCCCGACGCGGGCGCGAGATCGAAGCCGGGGGTGCCGAGCACGCCTTCCAGCCATTGACGCAGCTGCGCTAGCCGATCCAATCCGCCGTCCCGAAATTGCCTTCGCTCTCGATTTGTGCGATTTTAGCATTCGCGCACACGAGGATAATTCCAAGAATTTCATGAGTTTTTCCGGAGCCCGCTGGCTGGCGGCGGCGACGATCGCGCTGGCGCCCGCGGGCGTGTGCGCACAAGACCTCGGGCTGAAGCTCAAGCTTCAGCGCACGTGGGTCGGCCCGCCGTCGTCGACGGCGCTGGTGCCGACTTTCATCTTCGCCGATCGGCTCGAAGGCACGCAGGGCGAGGAGGCCCGCGCCGAGGGCAGCGCCGAGCTGCGCAAGGGCGACACCAACGTCGAGGCGGACTCGCTCCGCTATTTCCAGCAACGCGAGGACGTCGAGGCGGTCGGCAACGTTCGCATCGAGCGCACGGGTGACGTGATCACCGGTCCCTCGCTGAAGTACAACATGAACAGCGGTACCGGGGCCTTCGATCATCCCGACTTCACCCTCGCGCCGCGAAGCAAGACCGGGGTGGCGGGGGTCGAGGCGCGCGGAAACGCCTCGTCGATCGACTTTCTGGGCGAGGACCGCTTCAAGGTCCACGATGTCTTCTTCACGACGTGCAAGCCGGGAAACGAGGACTGGTACGTGCAGGCGCGCGAGCTCGACCTCGACTACACGCGCCAGGTCGGCACGGCGCGCGGAGGCAAGGTCGTGTTCAAGGGCGTGCCGATCATCCCGGCGCCCTATCTGGATTTCTCGCTCAACAACCAGCGCAAGTCGGGCTTCCTGCCTCCGCACGTGGGGACCACCGGCAAGAGCGGCGCGGAATTCTCGACGCCGTATTACTTCAATCTCGCGCCGAACTACGACGCGACGCTGACGCCGCGCGAAATGGCCAAGCGCGGTCTGCAGCTCGCCGCCGAGGCCCGCTACCTCGAGCCGACCTATTTCGGCGAGTACCGGGGCGAGGTGCTGCCGAACGACCAGGCGCGCGGGGGCGAGACGCGCTCGGCGCAGACCTTCGTCCACACTTACCGCAACGGACCCGTGACCGGCGGTCTGAACCTGAACAAGGTGTCGGACGACTTCTACTTCATCGATCTCGCGAGCCGCATCAACATCACGTCGCAGGTGAACCTCATCCGCGAGGGATTCCTGACCTATGGCGGCGCCTGGGCGGGGACCGGCGGCTACAGCCTCACGGGGCGCGTCCAGAGCTACCAGACCCTGCAGACCGATCCCGACAATCCGGTGCCGATTCCCTACGCCCGGCGGCCGCAGCTGGCGCTGTCCGCGGTGCGCCAGGATTTGCCCGGCGGCGTCGACTTCGGGATGTCGGGCGAGTTCGTGGACTTCAGCCATCCCAGCAACGTGGTCGGAACCCGGGCGATCGCGTACCCGAGCTTCACGCTGCCGGTGATCCGGCCTTCGTCCTACATCACGCCGAAGATCGGGCTCCACATCACGCAGTACGAGCTGAGCCGGCAAGACCCCTCGGTGCCGAGCGCGATCAACCGCACGCTGCCGATCGCCAGCCTCGACAGCGGCCTGCTGTTCGAGCGCGACACGCAGTGGCGCGGCCAATCGTTCACCCAGACGCTCGAGCCGCGCGCCTACTACCTGTACGTGCCGTTCCGGGACCAGAACAACATCCCGCTCTTCGACACCGCCGTCGCCGACTTCAACTACGCGCAGATTTTCTCGGAGAACGCCTTCGCGGGCGGCGACCGCATCAACGACGCCAACCAGCTCACGCTCGGAGTCACTTCGCGGATGCTGGTCGCCGCCACCGGTCAGGAGGCGCTGCGCGCGACCATCGCCCAGCGCTACTACTTCGAGGACCAGCGCGTGACGCTCACCCCGACCGACACGCCGCGTACCTATCACAGCTCCGATTATCTCGCCTCGATCTCCGGACGCGCGTCGCGCGACTGGACGGTCGAAGCGTCCGAGCAGTACAACCCGCGCGACTCGCGGACCGAGCGCCTGACCCTGTCGGGTCGCTATCAGCCCAGTCCGCTGCATACGGTGAATTTGAGCTACCGCTATCTGCGCGACCAGATCGCGCAGGTCGACATCTCGTCGCAATGGCCGCTCGGGGGCGGCTGGTACGGCGTCGGCCGCTTCAACTACTCGACGAGCGACAAGCGAATCGTCGAAGCCCTGGCCGGGATCGAATACAATGCGGGGTGCTGGATATCGCGCGTCGTGATCCAGCACTTCGCCCTGACCGCGGGCTCGTCGACGAGCACGCTGTTTCTCCAACTGGAGCTAAACGGCTTCTCCCGCATCGGGTCGAATCCGCTCGAAGCGCTGAAGCGAAACGTCCCGGGCTACCAGACCCTCGGCGCTCCGGCGGCGCCCGACCAGCCGGCGCGGCCTTTTGACTGATATCGGATCGATTCGGATGTCCAGGATATTTCTCTTCGCGGCGCTGCTGTGGCCCCTCGCCGCGCTGGCCCAGGACGGTGCACCGGCGCCGGCCGCGGCGCCCGCTGCAACGCCCGCGGTGCCGACGCCCTCCGTGGCGCCTGCCGCCCCTCGCGCGCCCGCGTCCGGGAAGATGGAGCTCGTCGACCGCATCGTCGCCGTGGTGAACAACGAGGTCATCACGCAGTTCGAGTTGTCCGAGCGGGTGGGCCGCATCCTGAAGGAGCTGGCGCAGCGGGGAACGCCGCTGCCGCCGCGCGACCAGCTCGAGCGGCAAGTGCTCGAGCGGATGATCCTCGACAAGGTCCAGCTGCAGCTCGCCCGGGACACGGGCTTGCGCGTCGACGACCTCGACCTCGACAAGACGATCGCGCGCATCGCCGAAGGCAACAACATTTCGCTTACCGAGTTCAGGACCCGGCTCGAGAGAGACGGAATCGCCTTCGACAAATTCCGCGAGGACGTGCGCACCGAGATCGTCCTGTCGAGGCTGCGCGAGCGCGAGGTCGACAACAAGATCACCGTCGCGGAGAGCGAGATCGACAACTTCCTCGCCGACCAGGGCGCCACGGCGAAAGGCGCGCCGGTGGAGTACAACGTCGCGCACATATTGCTGCGCGTTCCCGAGCAGGCGCGGCCCGACCAGCTCGAGCAGCAGCGCAGCCGCGCGCTCGAGGTGGTGAAGCAGCTGCGCGGCGGAGCGGATTTCGCACAGGTCGCCGCCGTGTACTCGGACGCGCCCGACGCGCTGCGCGGCGGTGCGATGGGCTGGCGCTCGCAGGACCGGCTGCCGGAGCTCTTCGTCGAGGCCCTCGCGAAGCTGCAGCCGGGCGACGTGTCCGACGTGCTGCGCAGCCCCGCGGGGTTCCACGTGCTCAAGCTCCTCGATCGGCGCGGCGCCTCGGCGCTGAGCGAGGTCGAGCAGTTCCACGTTCGGCATATCCTCGTGCGCACCAACGAGCTCGTGTCCGAGGCCGACGCCAGGCGCAAGCTCACGCAGCTCCGCGAGCGCATCGCGAACGGCGCGGACTTCGGCGAGCTCGCCCGGCTGCATTCGGACGACGCTTCGGCCTCGCGCGGGGGCGACCTCGGCTGGATCTACCCGGGCGATACGGTGCCCGAGTTCGAGCGCGCCTTCATGCATCTGAAGGACGGCGAGGTGAGCGAGCCCGTGAAGACGCCTTTCGGCTGGCACCTGATCCAGGTGCTCGAGCATCGCACCGCGGACGCGTCCGCCGAGCGCAAGCGCCTCGACGCGCGCAAGATCCTGCGCGAGCGCAAGAGCGACGAGGCGTACCAGGAATGGCTCAGGCAGCTGCGCGACCGCGCGTACGTCGAGTACCGGCTTGAAGACCGCTGAGACAGGCGCCCGCCGCGGCGCGACTTTGTCTGCGAGGGAACCCGGACCCGTGATCGCGGTGACGTCGGGAGAGCCGGCCGGCATCGGTCCCGACATCTGCCTCGCCCTCGCGCGCGATGAGCTCGCCGCGCGCGTCGTCGTTCTCGGCGACCGGCATCTGCTGGAGCAGCGCGCGGCAGCGCTCGGAATCGAAGTCCGGCTCTCGGAGGCCGGATCCACGTGGCGTCCCGGCGCACTCGCGGTCGAGCACGTTCCCCTCGCGGTCCCGTCCATCCCCGGCGTTCTCGATCCGCGCAACGCGCGATATGTGATCGCGCAGCTCGATCGGGCGCTCGACGGCTGCCTGAGCGGGAGGTTCGCCGCCATGGTCACGGCGCCGGTGCACAAGGCGGCGATCAACGACGCCGGCATCGCCTTCACCGGTCACACCGAGTTTCTCGCCGAGCGCACGCGCACGCCGCACGTCGTGATGATGCTCGCGGGGGGCGGCCTGCGGGTCGCGCTCGCGACGACGCACATGGCGGTGAAGGACGTGCCGGGGGCGCTCTCGCCCGAGAGTCTCGAAGCGACGATACGCGTGCTCGCCGCCGATCTTCGCCGGCGCTTCGGAGTCGAATCGCCGCGGATCCTCGTCGCCGGGCTCAACCCGCACGGTGGCGAAGGCGGACACTTCGGCCGCGAGGAGATCGAGCTCATTGCTCCGGTGCTGGAGAGGTTGCGCGCCGAAGGCCTGCGCCTGGCCGGGCCGCTCCCTGCGGACACGCTGTTCACGCCCGACGTGCTGTCGCAGGGCGATTGCGTGCTCGCGATGTACCACGACCAGGGGCTGCCGGTGCTGAAGTACGCGAGCTTCGGCCGCGGCATCAATATCACGCTCGGCCTGCCGATCATCCGGACGTCGGTGGATCACGGCACGGCCCTGGACCTCGCCGGGACCGGAAAGGCCGACGCCGGCAGCCTGCTCGAGGCGGTGCGCGCCGCAGCCGAGCTGTGGCGCACGGCGGCGGGGGTCCCGCGCTAGCGCGACCGCCGATGCGCCACGTCGCGCGAAAGCGGTTCGGCCAGCACTTTCTCGAGGCCCCGGAGATCGTCCGCGCGATCGTCGACGCGATGGCGTTGCGCCCGGACGATTCGGTGGTGGAGATCGGCCCCGGGCTGGGCGCTCTCACCGCGACGCTGCTCGATCGCGTGCGGCACCTGCACGTCGTCGAGATCGATCGCGACCTCTGCGCTCGGCTGCGCCAGCGCTTCACGCCCGAGCGCCTGACGGTCCACGAGGGCGACGCGCTGGCGTTCGACTTCGCGAGCCTGGGCGCGCCGCTGCGGGTCGTGGGCAATCTGCCGTACAACATATCGACGCCCCTGCTGTTCCACCTGATGGGGGCGGCCGGGCGCTGTGTCGATCTGCATCTGATGCTGCAGAAGGAGGTCGTCGACCGGATGGCTGCCGATCCCGGATCCAAGGATTACGGACGCCTTACGGTCATGCTGCAGTACCGGTACCGTCTCGAGCGCCTGCTCGATGTCCCGGCTTCGGCTTTCCGCCCCCGACCCGAAGTCGACTCGGCGGTGGTGCGCCTGGTGCCGCGTCCCGTCCGGGAGCTCTCGGCTCTGGACGCGGACGCGTTCTCGCGCGTGGTGAAAACGGCGTTCTCGACCCGTCGCAAGATCGTGAAAAATTCACTCTCCAGCCTGGTATCGGCCCCGCAGCTCGAGGCGCTGGGCATCGATCCGACATCGCGCGCGGAAGATCTTCCTGTCTCCGACTTCATTGCGATTGCCAACGGCATGCACGAAGCTGGACCCCGGTAAGCGCTGCTGGCACAATACCCGGGTAGCCGTGACAATCAGGGACGGGGTTACGCCATGGGCCTTCTCGACGATCTGAAAAAACAGGCCGAGATGCTGCAGACGCAGCAGAACGTGCAGCAGTCGGTACACGCCGACCGCATCAAGCTGGTCGAAGAGAAGATGAAGCAGACGTTCCAGTACGTCCACGAGCTGCTCAAGCAGCTGTCGGTGCTGAAGCCCACCTCGCCGCTCGTCTTCTACATCATGGGCGTGGGCGACCTGAAGAACCTGTCGTTCGCCGAGCAATTCAGCGACTTCCGGCGCAAGCGCATCAACGACAAGGAATATTTCGACACCATCAACTTCTACATCAAGTGGGCCTCGAACAACACCATGGTGGTCGACCGCGACAACCCGCCCATGGCGATCAAGACGCGCGAGGCGCTCTACGCGAGCAAGGTGAAGTTCACCGAGGAAGAGCTGAAGAACCCCAAGGGCTTCGTCACCGGAGCGAAGTTCATCATCCCGTCGGTCGTCATCACCGACGTCCAGATCAAGGCCGACCATGACCAGGGCAGGCTGCTGATGATGACCAAGAACCTGCTCGGTCTGGGGCCCGACACGTTCGCGCTGCCCGCCCCGGAGATCAACGAAGCGCTGCTCGAGGAGTTCGGCAAGGCGCTGATCGGCCAGCCGAACAACTTCCGCCGCTTCCGAGGCGTGGCGCCGGCGCCGCGCTGAGCTACTTCCGCTCGATCAGCTCGATCTTGTAGCCGTCGGGGTCCTCGACGAAGGCGATCACCGTGGTCCCGTGCTTCATGGGACCCGCCTCGCGAGTGACCTTTCCCCCGCGCTTCGTCACTTCATCGCACGCCTTGCGTGCGTCGTCGACCGCGATCGCGACGTGGCCGTAGGCGGTGCCAAGCTCGTACTTCTCGACGCCCCAGTTGTGGGTCAGCTCGAGCACCGCGGTCTCGGATTCCGCGCCGTAGCCGACGAAGGCGAGCGTGAACTTGCCTTCCGGGTAATCGTTGCGCCGGAGCAGCTTCATCCCGAGGACCTCGGTGTAGAACCGCAGCGAGCGCTCGAGGTCGCCGACGCGAAGCATG
>DATDMW010000101.1:0-11898 GCA_036518595.1 Burkholderiales bacterium | reverse complement strand
GGCGAGCCGGGCCGCTTCCGCCTCGACGACGAGGCGGATTCGTACTCGCACGTCGTCGTCGCGTGCGCGCCCCAGCACGTCGCGGCGCTGCTGCCGAAATGGAGCGGCCTCGAAGGCGTGCGCGCGGCGCTCGGGCGCTTCGAGTACGAGCCCATCGTCACGTGCTACCTGCAGTACCCCGACTCGGTCGCGCTCTCGGCGCCGATGATCGGCTTCGCCGGCGGGCTGATCCAGTGGGTCTTCGACCGCGGCCGGCTCGGCGGGCCACCCGGGCTGCTCGCCGCGGTGATCAGCGGCTCGGGACGGCACGCGGAGATGGAGTCGCCGGCGCTGACCGCCGCGGTGGAGCGCGAGATCGAGGCGGCGTGGGGGAGGCTGCCGGCGCCGCTGTGGTCGCGCACGATCGCCGAGCGGCGCGCGACCTTCTCGTGCGCGCCGGCGCTCGAGCGCCCGGCGACCGTCACGCCCGTGCCCGGGCTGCTGCTCGCGGGCGATTACGTCGCGAGCGACTATCCGGGAACGCTGGAAACGGCGGTGCGAAGCGGGCTCGCCGCGGCGCGCGCGATCACGCCTTAGCGCAGCTCGGAACGACGCGCCCTAGCGGGTGCGTATGGAGCGGCGCGCGAGCAGGCGCTGCAGCGCGGCCGGCTCGACCGGCTTCACCAGGTGATGGTCGAAGCCGGCTTCCTTCGAGCGGCGCAGGTCGTCGGGCGCGCCCCAGCCCGTGATCGCGACCAGCAACGCCGAGCGCGTCTGCGGCTTCTGGCGCAGCGCGCGCCCGACCTCGTAGCCGTCCATCCCCGGCATGCCGATGTCGAGCAGCACGACCTGCGGCTTGAACGCCTCGGCCACCAGCAGCGCGGCCTCGCCCTCGTAGGCGACGCGCACTTCGTGCCCGGCGAGCTCGAGCAGCGTCGCGAGGCTGTCGGCGGCGTTGATGTTGTCGTCCACCACCAGGATGCGCAGCCCGAACAGGTCGGAAGGCACGCCGTCCGTGCGCGACTGGGCGCCGCCCGCCTCGGGCGTTTTCGCCGCGGGCAGACGCACCACCAGCTCGGTGCCTTTGCCGAGGCCGGCGCTGAACGCCTGCACGGTGCCGCCGTGCAGCTCGATCAGCTTCTTGACGAGCGAGAGCCCGATGCCGACGCCGCCGACGGCGCGGTCCATGCGGCGCTCGGCCTGCACGAACAGCTCGAAGATGCGCGGCAGCATCACCGGGTCGACGCCGATGCCCGAGTCGCGCACGCGCAGCACCACCTCCTCGCCCTGCGTCTCGGCGGTGATCCAGATATGCCCGCCCGGGTCGGTGTACTTGATCGCGTTGGTCAGCAGGTTGATCAGGACCTGCTCGAGGCGCGCCGGGTCGGCATCGACCCACAGCGTGCGCGGCGGCACGGCGACGGTGAGCTGGTGGCGCTGGTCCTGGACCAGCGGCCGCACCGCCTCGACCGCGGAGGCGACCGCGACGTCGACGTCGATCAGCTCTTTCCGGAGCTCCATGGTGCCGCGGCTCACGCGCGCGACGTCGATCAGGTCGTCGAGCAGCCGCGACATGTGCTGCACCTGGCGCTCGGCGATCTCTCGCGCGCGCGTCGCGTTCGCCGAGGTCGCCTCGGGCTGCCCCATGATGTAGAGCGCGTTGCGGATCGGCGCGAGCGGGTTGCGCAGCTCGTGCGCGAGCAGCGCCAGGAACTCGTTCTTCTGGCGATCGGCGCGCTGCAGAGCCTCGATCTTGCGGCGCTCGGTCATGTCGCGCACGATCTTGGCGAAGCCGCGCAGCGTGCCGTCCTTGTCCTTGAGGGCGGTGATCACCGCGTTCGCCCAGTACTGCGTGCCGTCCTTGCGCGTGCGCCAGCCCTCGTCCTCGGCGCGCCCCTGCTCCAGCGCCGTGCGCAGCTGCCAGTCGGGCCGCCCCTGAGCGACCGCCTCGGGCGGATAGAAGGCCGAGAAGTGCCGGCCGATGATCTCCTCGGCCCGGTAGCCCTCGATGCGCTCGGCGCCGACGTTCCAGCTCGCGACGTTGCCGTTCGGGTCGAGCATGTAGATGGCGTAGTCCTGCACGCCCTCGATCAGCAGGCGGAAGCGCTCCTCGCTCTGGCGCAGGCCCTCCTCGGCGCGCTTGCGCTCGGTCAGGTCGCGCGTGATCTTGAGGAAGCCGCGCAGCGCGCCGTCGCGGTGGCGCAGCGCCGTGATCGTGACGCTCGCCCAGAAGCGGTTGCCGTCCTTGCGCAGGCGCCAGCCCTCGTCGTTGAAGCGGCCGGCGGCCTCGGCCACGCGCAGCTCGTGATCGGGCCAGCCCGAGGCCACCGACTCGGGCGGATAGAAGACGGAGAAGTGCCGGCCGAGGATCTCGTGCGCCTCGTAGCCTTTGATGCGCTCGGCGCCCGCGTTCCAGCTCTGGATCTCGCCTTTCGCGTTGAGCAGGAAGATCGCGTATTCCTCGACCGCCGCGACCAGGTCGCGGAAGGGGTCCTCCAGCTCCTGCGGCAGCGGGCCGTGCGCGGCGGCACGCGCGGCCGTGAGGCGCTCGTCGTCCGTGCGCGGAGCCGATTCGGGGGTGATCATGTCGTGGGACATGGAGCGGGCGGCAGGATGGGATGCGCTTCGTATCTCCATTCTCATTGTGCGCCAGTCGCGCGGCGTGCGAAACCCTGTTGTCTTTGACAGGTTCCGCCGCTCTTTTCCGCGCAAGCGGTTGTTTAGCCGCAATCAGCGCATAGGACACGCGCGGGCCCGGTTCGGTTCGCAGCCCCGCGCCGCCGCCGCGGCCGTCGGTCTATGACGACGGCATGAAACGTGCCGGCGCCGCCTAGCTGCGGAAGCGCACGATGGCGTCGGCGAGGCGGTCGACCGCGATCACCTCGAGACCCTCGATCGGCTGGCGCGGCTGGTTCGCGCGCGGGACGATCGCCTGCGCGAAGCCGAGCTTGGCCGCTTCCTTCAGGCGCTCCTGCCCGCGCGGCGCGGGACGCACCTCGCCCGCGAGCCCGACCTCGCCGAAGACGACGAGCTTCGGCGCGAGCGGCTTGTCGGCGAGCGACGACACGACCGCGAGCAGGATCGCGAGGTCCGCGGCCGGCTCGGCGATGCGCACGCCGCCGACCGCGTTCACGAAAACGTCCTGGTCGCCGCACGAGATGCCCGCGTGCCGGTGCAGCACCGCGAGCAGCATCGCCAGGCGGTTCTGCTCGATGCCGACGCCGAGGCGGCGCGGGTTGGGCGCCTGCGCGGCGTCGACCAGCGCCTGGATCTCGACCAGCAGCGGCCGCGTGCCCTCCTGCGTCACCATGATGCACGAGCCCGCGGCCTCGCCGCTGTGTCCCGAGAGACACAGCGCCGACGGGTTCGACACGCCCTTCAGGCCGCGCTCGGTCATCGCGAACACGCCCAGCTCGTTCACCGCGCCGAAGCGGTTCTTGAACGCGCGCACGACGCGGAAGCTCTGCTGCGTGTCGCCTTCGAAGTAGAGCACGGTGTCGACGATGTGCTCGACCACGCGCGGCCCCGCGAGCGCCCCCTCCTTGGTCACGTGGCCGACCTGGATGATGACCGTGCCCGACTGCTTGGCCCAGCGCGCGAGCTGCGCCACGCACTCGCGCACCTGCGCGACCGAGCCCGGCGCCGAGGTGAGCGCCTCGGAATACAGGGTCTGGATGGAGTCGACCACTGCGATCTTCGGCTTCGCGCTCTCGAGCGCCTCGAGGATGCGCTCGAGCTGGATCTCGGCCAGCACCTCGAGCTTCCCGCAGTCGAGCTGCAGGCGCTGGGCGCGCAGCGCGACCTGCTCCGCGGACTCCTCGCCCGAGACGTAGAGCGCGCGCGTCTCGGCCGACAGCCGCGCGAGCGCCTGCAGCAGGAGCGTGGATTTCCCGATGCCGGGATCGCCGCCGATCAGCACCACCTGCCCGGCGACCAGGCCGCCGCCGAGCGCGCGGTCGAGCTCCTCGATCCCGGTCGGCGTGCGGTGCGACTCCTTGGCCGCGACGTCGGCGAGGCGCTGCAGGCCCGAGGCGCGCGCGACGCCGGCGAAGCGGTGCCGCGCCGGCGCCTCGGCCGCCGCCTCGACCAGCGTGTTCCACGCGGCGCACGCCGGGCACTGCCCCTGCCACTTCGGAGACTGGCCGCCGCACTCGGTGCAGACGTAAACGGTCTTCGCCTTCGCCACGGGCGGCAGATTACAGCAATCGCGCCTAGATTTCGCTGACCGGGACGCGGCCCCCGAGCCCGCACAGCAGCTCGTAGCTCACGGTGCCGGCCGCCGCGGCCACCTCGTCCGCGGAGACGTGCTCGCCCCAGAGGATCACGTTCGAGCCCACCGATGCGTTGGCGATGCCGCCCAGGTCGACGAACAGCATGTCCATCGACACGCGCCCCACGGTGCGCGTGCGCTTGCCCGCCACGACGATGGGCGTCCCGGTCGGCGCGTGCCGCGGATAGCCGTCGGCGTAGCCGCAGGCGACGACGCCGATGCGCATCGGCGCCGGCGCCGTGAAGGTCCAGCCGTAGCCCACCGAGTCGCCCGCGGCCAGGTCGCGCACCGCGATGATCTCCGAGACGAGCGTCATCGCCGGCTTCAGCCCGAGCGATTCCGCGCTCGCGTCGGCGAACGGCGAGCAGCCGTAGAGCATGATCCCCGGCCGCACCCAGTCGCCGTGCGCCTCGGGGCAGCGCAGGATCGCGGCCGAGTTGGCGAGGCTCCGCGGCAGGCGGCTGCCCGCGCTCGCGGCGTCGAAGATGACGCACTGGTCGCGCATGCGCGTGCCGCCCTCGGTGTCGGCGAAGTGCGTCATGAGCGTCACGCCGGCGACCGAGCGGCACTCCTGCAGGCGCGCGAGCGCGCCGCGGAATTCGGCGGGATTCAGGCCGAGGCGGTTCATCCCGGTGTTGAGCTTGAGATAGACGCCGAGGCGCGAGTCGAGGCGCGCCTTCTCGAGCATCGCGACCTGCTCGAGGCTGTGCACCACCGGCGTCAGGTCGTGCTCGGCGAAGCTCGGCAATTCTCTGGGCGAGAAAAAGCCCTCGAGCAGCAGCATCGGCCTGCGCTCGCCCGCCGAGCGCAGGGCGAGAGCCCCTTCGAGCTCGAGCAGCGCCAGCCCCTCCGCGTCGAGCGCGCGCGCCGCGCGCTTCAGGCCGTGGCCGTAGGCGTCGGCCTTGACCACGGCCCAGACGCGCGCCTTCGGCGCGTGGCGGCGGACGACGGCGAGATTGTGGCGGAACGCCGAGAGGTGGATGCGGGCCGCGGTCGGTCGCATGCGCGCTCTAGTGGCCCGGCGGACGCAGCTTCTGCTTCGCGAACTCGACGAAGGTGGCGACGAGCCGCGACCGGAACTTCTCCTTCGGATAGACGAGCGACAGCATGCGCATGAGGCGCGGCTGGAGCGGCACGGCGACGAGGTCGCCGAGCTTCTTCTCCTTCTCGATCGCGAGCTCCGAGAGGATCGCGAAGCCCGCGCCGGCGCACACGACGCCCTTCAGCGCCTCGGGGCTGCCGAGCTCCATCTCGATGCGCAGCTCGCTCTCGCCGATGCCGGCCTTGCGCATGTAGATCTCGGTGAACTCGCGCGTGCCCGAGCCCTCCTCGCGGCTGACGTACGGGTGCGCGAGGAGCTGCTTGGGCGTCACGCTCTTGAGCTTGGCGAGCGGGTGCGACGGCGAGACGACGACCTGCAGCTCGTCCTCGAAGCACGGCTCGGTGGTGAGCGCCGGCAGGTGCGACGGCGCCTCGATCAGGCCGACGTCGATACTGTGCTCTCCGACCCGGCCCTCGACGATGCCCGAGTTCGCCACGAACAGGCGCGCGTGCACGTCCGGATAGCGCGACTTGAACTCGCCCAGGACCCGCGGCAGCATGAACTCGGCGATGGTGCTGCTCGCGCCGATGTTGAGCGGGCCCGCGAGACGCCCGGTCATCTCCTTGAGCCGCGTGTCGAGCTCGGCCGAGAGCGCGAGGATGCGCTCGGCGTAGTCGTACACGATCTCGCCGGCGGGCGTGAGCGCGACGCGGCCGTGCCCGCGCTCGAACAGGCGGGTGTTGTACTGCTCCTCGAGCTGCTTGATCTGGAAGGTCACCGCCGGCTGCGTCATGAATAGCGTCTCGGCGGCCTTGGTGAAGCTCATCTGCTTGGCCACCGCGTGGAACACCTGCAAGCGCCTGTCTGCCATACCGCACCGACTACCGGCTTATTGAACCATAAGAAGGATAACTGGACCAGCCTGCGCGCGGTATCCGTCTTCCGGGCCGGCGCGTAGTCCGAACGGAGTCATGGTATAAGACGCCGGCACATTATAAGAACGAAGGCGGTCCTTCCTTTTCCAGAGGCCATCTCCCGGATGACACGCGGCTCCATCGCATGAAGCGCGGCTTCTACACGATCATGGCGGCGCAGTTCTTCAGCTCGCTCGCCGACAACGCGCTGCTGATCGCCGCGATCGCGATGCTGCTGGAGCTGCAGGGGCCGCCGTGGATGACGCCGCTGCTGAAGTTCTTCTTCACCGTCTCGTACGTCGCGCTCGCGGCCTTCGTCGGCGCCTTCGCCGACGCCCTGCCCAAGGGACGCGTGATGTTCATCACCAACACGGTGAAGATCGTCGGCTGCGCGATGATGTTCCTGCCCGGCTGGGTGCAGGTCGGCAGCCTGCCCGACTACGCCATGGTGCTGGTCGCCTATGGCGTCGTCGGCCTCGGCGCCGCCGCGTATTCGCCCGCGAAGTACGGCATCCTGACCGAGCTGCTGCCGCCGAGCCAGCTCGTCGTAGCGAACGGCTGGATCGAGGGCCTCACGGTCACGTCGATCATCGTCGGCACGGTGCTCGGCGGCGCGCTGATCAGCCCCAAGGTGTCGGCGGCGCTGCTCTCGCTCGACGTCCCGAACATCGACACCGGCATCGACACGCCGGCCGAGGCGGCGATCACGGTGATCGCCGGGTTCTACGTGGTCGCGGCGCTGTTCAACCTGTTCATCCCGGACACGGGCGCGCGCTACGCGCGCCAGCGCGCGCATCCCGGGTACCTGATCCGCGATTTCTGGATCTGCTTCGCCACGTTGTGGAAGGACAAGCTCGGCCAGGTCACGCTCGGGGTGACGACCCTGTTCTGGGGCGCGGGCGCGACGCTGCAGTTCATCGTCCTCAAGTGGGCCGAGGTGCACCTCGGCCTGCCGCTCGACCAGGGCGCCGTGCTCCAGGGCGTGACCGCGATCGGCATCGCGGCGGGCGCGGTGATCGCGGGGAGGTTCGTGCCGCTGCGCCGGTCGCTCTCGGTGCTGCCGGTGGGCATCGCGATGGGCCTCACCATGCTGACCATGCTCGGCGCGCACAACATGGTCCTCGTCTACTTCCTGCTGATCCTGATCGGCGCCATGGCGGGATTCTTCGTCGTGCCGATGAACGCGCTGCTGCAGCACCGCGGCCACGTGCTGCTCTCGGCGGGACACTCGATCGCGGTGCAGAACTTCACCGAGAACATCTCGATCCTCGTGATGCTCGCGATCTACGCGGCGATGATCAAGGCGGACGTGCACATCAACAAGGTGATCGTCCTGTTCGGCACCTTCGTGTCGTGCGCGATGCTGCTCGTCATGCTGCTGCACCGCTACAACCAGCGGCGCGGCGACTCGCTGCACCTGATCGGGATGGAGAAGCGCTAGAGCACGACGGGCTTGTCGGGCAGCTCGTTCGGGTTCGGGCCGCCGCGCGCGGGGAAGTGCGCGGCCAGGACATCGCCGATGGCGCGGATCCCGAGCACCACGCCCTGCTGGAAGCGCCCCTTCGCGAACTCGCGCTGCATCTCGCCGCAGATCAGCTCCCAGGTGCGGCCGTCGACCTTGGCGCTGATGCCGCGGTCGGCGACGATCTCGATGCGGCGGTCGGCGAGGAGCAGGTAGATCAGCACGCCGCTGTTGTGCGCGGTGTCCCAGACGTGCAGCCGCGCGAACCACCCGATCGCGCGGCGGCGCGCGCTCGTGCCGCGCAGAAGCTCGATCAGCGGCAGCGCGGACTCGACCGCGAACTGGATCTCGCCGGCGTGGCGCTTCTCCTCCTCGGCGATCCCGCGCTCGATCGCCTGCATCGACGCATCCGGGAAGACGCGCGCCACCGCGCGGTGCGGCGTGAACAGGTGACGAAGCGCGCGCCCGAGGTCCATGGCTACCAGCGCACCGACGCGCCGCCCCCGCCGAACGTGCCGCCGCCTCCGCCGCCGAAACCGCCGCCTCCGCCGAAGCCGCCTCCGCCTCCCCAGCCTCCGCCGCCCCAACCGCCGCCCCCCCAGGGGCCGCCCCATCCGCCGCGATGACGTGCGCCGCTCGCCGCCCCGAACAGGCCCAATACGAAGCCGATCAGTCCCGCGATCACCGCCGCGAGAAGCAGCCCGGTCAGCGCCCACGCGATGAAGCCGACCAGCGCGCCGGTCCCGAGCGCGCCGCCGCCGGCGCCGAGCAGCCGCGACAGGAACGCGCCGCCGAACAAGGCGACCAGAAGCAAGGGCACGAGGAGATGCCCGTAGTCCTGCCCCGGCGCGGGCGGAGGCGGCAGCGGCTCGCCGTCGATCAGCTTCACCAGCGCGCGCGTGGCTTCGCTCAGGCCGCCGTAATAGTCGCCGTCGCGGAAATGCGGCGCCATGATCTCGCGGCCGATCCGGCTCGCGGTGACATCCGGGATCGCGCCCTCCAGGCCGCGGCCGACCTCGATGCGCGCCTGACGGTCGTTCTTCGCGACGACGATGAGGGCGCCGTCGTCGACGTTGCGGCGCCCCGATTTCCACGCCTCGGCGACGCGAATCGAGTATTGCTCGATCGACTCGGGCTGGACGGTCGGCACCATGAGGATCGCGATCTGGCTGCCCTTGCGCTGCTCGAGCTCGCGCAGCGCGCTCTCGAGCGCCTGCGCCTGTGCCGCGGTCAGCGTCCCGGTCAGATCGACGACGCGCGCCTTGTACGGCGGGACCGGCGCCTGGGCAAAAGCGGCTGCCGCGAGCAGCGCCGCGAGCGCGAGGACGAATGCGGCGAGGTGCTTCACTTGGCGGGAGCCGCCTTCGGCGCGCCGAAGTCCACCGCCGGCGGACGCGAGATCGCCTTCTCGTCCTCGACGCTGAAGTTCGGCTTGGGCTCGTAGTGGAAGACCATCGCCGTGAGGTTCACCGGGAACTGCCGGATCATCGTGTTGTACTCCTGCACCGAGCGGATGTAGCGGTTGCGCGCGACGGCAATGCGGTTCTCGGTGCCCTCGAGCTGCGCCTGCAGGTCGCGGAAGTTCTGGTCCGACTTGAGCTGCGGGTAGTTTTCGGCGACGACGAGCAGGCGCGAGAGCGCGCTGGTCATGCTCGCCTGCGCGTCCTGGAAGCGCCGGAAGGCCTGCGGGTCGTTGACGAGCTCGGGCGTCGCCTGGATGCTGCCGACGCGCGCGCGCGCCTCGGTCACCTGCGTCAGCACGTTCTGCTCCTGCGCCGCGAAGCCCTTGACCGTGTTCACGAGATTCGGCACCAGGTCGTTGCGCCGCTGGTACTGGTTCAGGACCTCCGACCAGGCGGCCTTGACCTGCTCGTCGCCGCGCTGGATGTCGTTGTAGCCGCAGCCGGACAGCAGCAGCACGACGAGGACCGCGACCGCTCCCTGGAATATGCGCACGTGGGTCTCCTGTGGGGGTACCGGCGCGTAGATGGGGGCGCCGGCGCCGATTACAAGTCGAAGCTTGACATGCAGGTATTTACCTGCCTATCATTCAGGCAAGCGGATACTTGCCTATTGCGATGGCCGACACCGATCTCCTGTTCAAGGCCCTGGCCGATCCCAGCCGGAGGAAGCTCCTCGACCTGCTGCACGCGCACGACGGCCGCACCCTCGGCGATCTGTGCGAGCACCTCGACATGAGCCGGCAGGCCGTGACCCAGCACCTCGACGTGCTGGAGGCGGCGAGCCTGGTCGCCCCCTTGCGCCGCGGCCGCGAAAAGCTGCACTTCCTCAACCCGGTTCCGCTGCAGGAGATCTACGAACGCTGGATCGCCAAGTTCGAAAAGCCGCGCCTCAAGGCGCTCACCGACCTGAAACGACGACTGGAGAAAGCCCATGGCTAAATCGACCTTTGTCTACGTGACCTACATCCGCACCACGCCCGAAAAGCTTTGGGCGGCGCTGACCGGCCCGGAGTTCCAGGAGCAGTACTGGTTCGGCTGCCACTGCGAGAGCGGGTGGACGGCGGGATCGCCGTGGAAGCTGGTGTATCCCGACGGCCGCCTCGCCGACTCCGGCGAGATCGTCGAGGCCGAGGCGCCGCGGCGCCTGGTGATCCGCTGGCGCAACGAATGGAAGCCCGAGCTCAAGGCCGAGGGCTGGTCGCTGTGCACGATGGAGATCGAGCCGGGCCCGGGCGCGGTCAAGCTCTCCATCACCCACAGCGTCGAGCGCGACGCCTCCAAGTTCATCGAGGCGGTGTCGGGCGGCTGGCCGAAAGTCGTGTCCAATCTCAAGTCTCTGCTCGAGACCGGCACCGCCGCGCTGCTCGAGCCCTATCCGGCGGCTGCTGCGGCCCGCTGACGCCCCGGTCGCGAATGAGCTCGCCAGTCAACTCGACAACGGCGGCAGGCGCCAGTCGATCGGCGCCTGCCCGTGCTGGCGCAGGTAATCGTTGATCTTCGAGAAGTGCCGGCAGCCGAAGAAGCCGTTGTGCGCGGAGAGCGGCGACGGGTGCGGACTCTTCAGCACCAGGTGCCGGCGCGAATCGATGAACGCGCCCTTCTTCTGCGCGTAGCTGCCCCAGAGCACGAACGCGAGGTGCTCGCGCTCGCGCGCGAGCGCGTGGATGACGGCGTCGGTGAACTGCTCCCAGCCGCGGTTCTGGTGGCTGCCCGCCTTGCCGGCCTCGACCGTGAGCGTCGCGTTGAGCAGCAGCACGCCCTGCTCCGCCCATGCCGTGAGATGCCCGTGGCCCGGCGGCTCGATGCCGAGATCGTTCTTCAGCTCGGCGAAGATGTTCTGCAGGCTCGGCGGCAGCGCGACGCCGGGACGCACCGAGAAGCACAGCCCGTGCGCCTGGCTCGGGCCGTGGTACGGATCCTGGCCGAGGATCACGACCTTCACGCCGTCGAAGGGCGTGTGGTCGAGCGCGGCGAAGTACTCGTTGCCCTTCGGGTAGATCGTTTTTCCCGCGGCCTTTTCCTTTCTCAGGAACTCGCGCAGGTCGGCCATGTACGGCTTGTTGAACTCGGCGATGAGGCGCGACTTCCACGACGGGTGCAGCTTGATCTTCGAGCCGGCGTCGTCGCCCGCGGCGGGCGCCGCGGTTTTCTCGACGGGCGCTTCAACGGGCCCTTCGGCAGGCCCTTCGACAGGCTCAGGGCGAACGGTCGTCGCGCGCGAGCGCAGCTTCCACACGGGGCCGAGGCCCATCTCGGCGAGACGTCGCTCGCGCAGGCTCATAGGTTGATCGAGTAGACCAGCGCGTCCTCGCGCCCGCCGTGCGCCGGATAGTAGCCGCGCCGCACGCCGATCTGCTCGAAGGCGAAGCTCGCGTACAGGCGCTGCGCCGCCGCGTTCGACGGGCGCACCTCGAGGAACAGCACGCGCGCGCGGTGCTCGCGCGCGACGTCGAGCAGGTGCGCGAGGAGCGCCCTCCCGTGACCCCGGCGCTGCCGCTCCGCGGCCACCGAGAGGTTCAGCAGGTGCGCCTCGCCCGCCGCGAGCATCATCACCGCGTAGCCCGCGAGCCGCTCCTCGCTGCGCGCGATCCAGCAGCTGTAGCCTGCGCGCAGCGAGTCGCGGAAGTTGCCGCGCGTCCAGGGGAAGTCGTAGATCGCCCGCTCGACTCGGAGAACGGACTCGAGGTCCGCCTCGGTCATCGGCGCGTAATGCGTCGCGGGTCCCGACGCGGGCCTGGGCACTGCGCTCATGCGCGCTCGCTCGTCTT
>DATDMW010000100.1:0-4806 GCA_036518595.1 Burkholderiales bacterium | reverse complement strand
CGCCCGTACCTGCAGGGCGCGCGGCTGACCGCCTGGGAGATGGTGCAGGAGAAGATTCCCGTCACGCTGATCACGGACAGCATGGCCGGGCACATGATGCGACGCGACGAGGTCGACCTGGTCATCGTCGGAGCCGATCGTGTCGCGGCCAACGGCGACGCGGCGAACAAGATCGGGACGTACCCGCTCGCGGTGCTGGCCGCCCGGCACGGCCTGCCCTTCTACGTCGCGGCGCCGGTCTCGACCATCGACTTGGAAGTCGCGAGCGGCGACGCGATCCCGATCGAGGAGCGCAGCGCGTCCGAGGTCACCGGCTACGGCGGGCTGCGCTGGGCGCCCGAAGGCGTTCGCGTCGCGAACCCGGCGTTCGACGTCACGCCGGCGGAGCTCGTGACCGGGCTGATCACCGAGCGCGGCGTCGTCGAGCGCCCCGACCGGGCGAAGATCGAGCGACTCCTCGGGCGCTAGTCGCGCTCGCTCACCACGCGCAGCGGATTGTTGCTCTTGCTCCAGGCGCGCGACGGCTCGTCGCGGTGCACCGCGGGCGCCTTCTGGCGCGGCCTCCAGCTGAGCTGGCGCAGGTACGACGCGAACTGGTCGCGCAGCTCGGGCCGCTTCAGGGCGTACCAGACCTGCGCCTGCAGGTGCCCGATCTTGGTGCCGCAGTCATAACGCACGCCCTCGAACTCGTAGGCGAGCACCGATTCGAGCCCCAGCAGCCCGCGGATACCGTCGGTCAACTGCAATTCGCCTTTCTCGACGCGTGCCTGCAGCATCCGCAGCAGCTCGAATATCGCCGGGCTCAGGATGTAGCGGCCCACGATCGCGAGCGACGACGGCGCCGTCCCGGGCTTGGGCTTCTCCACCAGGTCCGCCAGACGCTGGACCGGCCCGCCGGCCGCGCTCTCGGGCTTGATCACGCCGTAGCGGTGCGTCTCGGCGGGGTCGACGCGCTCGACCGCGACCACCGAGCTGCGGGTCTGCTCGAACAGCTCGACCATCTGCCGCATGGCCGGGATCTCGGCGTCGATGACGTCGTCGGGCAGGATGACGGCGAACGGCTCGTCGCCGACCAGCGATGCTGCGCACAGCACCGCGTCGCCCAGGCCGCGCATCTCGGGCTGGCGCACGTAGCTGTAGGTGAGGCCCGAGGGCAACGCGTTGCGCAGCTCGCGCAGCGTGTCGGTCTTGCCGGCGGCTTCGAGCTCCTTCTCGAGCTCGTAGGCGCGGTCGAAATGGTCCTCGATCGCACGCTTGTTGCGGCCGGTGACGAAGATCATCTCGGTGATCCCGGCCGCGGCGGCTTCCTCGACCGCGTACTGGATCAACGGCTTGTCTACCACCGGCAGCATCTCTTTCGGGCACGCCTTGGTGGCGGGCAGGAACCGGGTGCCGAATCCGGCCACCGGAAATACGGCCTTGCGGACCGTCTGTCGTCTCGTCTGCATATGGAATTTCCTAATCAGCGGCCTTGGCCACGAAAAATTTCAGGCTTGGATCCCCTTGCCGTCCCTGCTGTCGCCTCGGATGAGACGACGCTGTGTGTCTGTTTGACGCAGCACGAACCGTGCCGTCCGGCACGGGAAGCCGCCGGCCTGAAAACATTCGATCTTTCGCGCCCGCGATCGTTGCGCATCGGTAAATTTTTCAGGGCGGTTGTAAAGGTTGCCGCTAGATCCGGTAACGCCTCCGGATGATCACCGGCCCGGGCTTTTCCGGCCGTGCGTTCTTGGAGAACTCGTCGGTCGCGCGCCACCGCGCCTCCGTGTCCTGCCGGCCGCTCTCCTCGTCCCGAGCCGCCCGGCGCAGCTCGTCCTTGGGGCGCGGCGGCTGCTGCACGACCTGATCGCGCTCGTGCGGCATGCGGGCCCCCGGGGACGCGACGACTGCGCCACGATCGCGCCGCGGCCCGCGCCGCCTGCGGCCCAGGAACCCGAATGCCATGTGCTTCTCCTTGTTGCGTTCTCAATAGCGGTACTGCAGGCCCGCCGACACCATCTCGAAGTTGTCCTTGCCGTTCGGGACCTCGAAGCGGACGCGGTCCCAGTCGACCCGGATCTGCCAGTTGCGGTTCAGGCCGATCGCCGCGCCCGCCCCGTAGCTGGGCTCCCAGCCGTTGACCTTCGCGCCGATCACGTCTGCCCGCGTGTACGCGGCGCCGCCCTTCGCGAAGATGCTCGAGTTCGCGCCGAGCGGGAGGCCGACCACGGCCTGCACGTTGAGTCCTTGCGCCTTCTCCTCGCCGCCGTTGGTGAGCTTCGCCTTGCCGAAGTTCATGTATGCGAGCTCGAGCCCGAGCCAGTCGCGGAACTTGCCGCCTCCGTAGATCTTGAAGCCGGTATCGGTGTTGTCGGAGATCCCGAAGTCGGAGTCCTTGAGCTTCGATTGCCCGACGTTCGCGCCGATATAGCTCCAGAAGTTCTTCTCGTAAGGCATGTAGTAGCGTTCGGTCGTGACTGTGGTCTCGCGCGTGGTCTGCGCGGCAGCGGGTAAGGCGACGCCCGCTGCAAGTGTGAGCACGGAGAGTCCGGCGAGAAGAGTCGATTGCCGCATGGTTCAGGTTCCTCGGGTGAATCGCCGCTCCCCGGCGACCCCGCCGGGCGCAGAAAAGCGGCCTCGCGCAATGCGGCAGCAAGCTCCATGCCGTGCGCAAAAGCCGGCCGCAGCCGCGTTTTCCTCCCTCTTTCGGATCATGCGAAGCGGTAACTATTGCCCGCGCATCGGAAAATTTTTCCGGCAAACGGAGCACGTGCATTGGCATGGATGATGCACCCTCCTCCGCGTCAACTCTCCTCGATGGAGCGAATAATCATGCGAACACCCGCAACGATCGCGAAGCATCCGCTGCATCCGATGCTGATCGTGTTTCCTGTCGGCCTATGGATCTTCTCTCTCGTATGCGACATCGTCGTGCTCGCCGGAGCGACCTCGCCCGGATGGCAGACCACCGCCTTCTACACGATGGTGGGCGGCCTGGTCGGTGCGCTCGTCGCGGCCGTGCCCGGGCTGATCGACCTGGTGTCGCCGCAGCTCGCGCGCGTGCGCCGGATCGCGGTCACGCACATGGTCCTCAACCTGGTCGCGGTCGCGCTCTACGCGGTCAACATCTGGCTGCGCACGCAGCCGACGGCCGACATGCGCTACCCGGTGCTGCTGTCGGTGGTCGCGGTCGTCATCCTCGCGGTGTCGGGCTGGCTCGGGGGCGAGATGGTCCACGTGCACGGCGTCGCGGTCGAGGACGGCGCTCTGCCCGCTCCTCACGGCGGGCGCTCGCGCTCGGAGCGCCTCGACGCCGCCCCGCAGCGCTAGCCGCGGATCTCGACCGGCGTGCGCGCCGGCACCCGGTCGAACAGCTCGACGATGTCGGCGTTGCGCATGCGGATGCAGCCGATCGAGCCCGGGATGCCCATCGGGACCGCGTCCGGGCTGCCGTGGATGTAGATGTAGCGGCGCATCGTGTCGACGTCGCCGAGCCGGTTGAAGCCAGGCTCGCAGCCCGAGAGCCACAGGATCCGCGTCAGGATCCAGTCGCGGCCCGGGAATTCTCGAGCGAGCAGCGGCGTCCAGATCTCGCCCGTCGGACGGCGGCGCACGAACACCGTGTTCGGCGCGGCGCCGGCGCCGATCTTGGCGCGCACGACGTGGCGCCCGCGCGGCGTGCACAGGCTGTCGCGGACCTCGCCCGCCCCGTTCTTCGCCGTCGAGACGCGCCAGCGCGCGAGCTCGCGACCCGCGTCGTCGAGGAGCGCGAGCGTCTGCGCCGGGATCGAGACCTCGATTCTCACCGGCGCGCCGCGAAGAAATCCGAGAGCAGGCGGCCTGCCTCCTCGGCTAGCACCCCGCCTTCGATCGCGACCTGGTTCTTGAGCACGAGCTTCTTCGGGTCCTTCGCGCCGTACACGACCCGTGCGATGCGCGCGTGGAACATCGCGCCGACGCACATGTCGCAAGGCTCGAGCGTGACGTACAGGTCGGTGCCGGGGAGCCGGTAGTTGCCGGTCGCACGCGCCGCGTCGCGCAGCGCCGCGATCTCGGCATGTGCCGTGGGATCGTGGCCGGAGATCGGGGCGTTGTAGCCTCGGCCGATGATCTCGCCGTCGCGGACCACCACGGCGCCCACCGGAACCTCGCCGCGCTCGGCGGCGAGCTTCGCGAGCTCCAGCGCCTCGCGCATGAAGCGCTCGTCCGGCTCTATTCCCACTCGATGGTCGCGGGCGGCTTGCTCGAGACGTCGTAGACGACCCGGTTGATCCCGCGCACCTCGTTGATGATGCGGTTCGAGACCTTCGCCAGCAGATCGTGCGGGAGCGGCGCCCAGTGCGCGGTCATGAAGTCGGTGGTCTGCACCGCCCTGAGCGCGACGACGTGCTCGTAGGTCCGGCCGTCTCCCATCACGCCGACGGAGCGCACGGGAAGGAACACGGCGAAGGCCTGCGCGACCTGGTCGTACCAGCCGGCGGCGCGCAGCTCGTCGATGAAGATGGCGTCGGCGCGCTGCAGGAGGTCGACGTACGGCCGCTCGATCGCGCCGAGGATGCGCACGCCGAGGCCCGGGCCGGGAAACGGATGGCGGAACACCATCTCGCGCGGCAGGCCGAGCGCGACGCCGAGCTCTCGCACCTCGTCCTTGAAGAGCTCGCGCAGCGGTTCCAGCAGCTTGAGATGCAGCGTTTCCGGCAAGCCGCCTACGTTGTGGTGCGACTTGATGTTCTGCGCCTTCTTGGTCTTGGCGCCGGCCGACTCGATGACGTCGGGATAGATGGTGCCCTGCGCGAGCCATTTCGCGCCTTCGAGGTGCGAGGCCTC
>DATDMW010000099.1:0-27016 GCA_036518595.1 Burkholderiales bacterium | reverse complement strand
CGCGCCGTCGTCCGGGCGGAAGACGTCGGCGCGCAGCTCGAGGCCGTCGTCCATGCGGATCGCGACGTCCCAGTCGATGCGCATGCCGTCGCGGAGCTCGCTTTTCGGCGAACTCATCGCCTCTCCTCCATGGTGTAAGGCTGACGAGGGGGTGAAGTTGCTATGATTGGCGCCTTCATTTCACTCTAGGCCGCCCAGGGATGTCAACCGGGCGCCGGAGCGCTGGAGGCGGCATGAAAATCGGCGTAGTCGGCATCGGCAGGATGGGCTCGGCCATCACGACGCGGCTGCTGGGTCTCGGGCACGAGGTGACCGTCTGGAACCGCACGCCCGACAAGACGCGGCCGCTGGTCGCTGCGGGCGCGACGTCGGCGGCCACGCCCGCGGCCGTCGCGACGCGCTCCGAAGCCGTGATCTCGATCGTCTCCGACGCGCAGGCGATCGCGAGCGCGTACGAAGGCCTGCAGGGGCTGCTGCACGGCGAGCCCGCCGGCAAGCTGTTCATCGAGATGAGCACCGTGCGGCCCGACGTGCAGCGTGCCCTCGCGCCGAAGGTGCGCGCCGCGGGTGCGGCGTTCGTCGAGTGTCCCGTCGGCGGCACGGTCGGCCCGGCGCGCGAGGGAAAGCTCTTCGGCTTCGTGGGTGGCGAGCCCGAGGACGTCGCGCGCGCACGGCCGCTGCTCGAGCAGCTCTGTCGCCGCGTCGAGCACGTCGGGCCGGTGGGCGCCGGCGCCACGGTGAAGCTCGCGATCAATCTGCCGCTGCTCGTGTACTGGCAGGCGCTCGGGGAGGCGCTCGCGCTGTGCGGGCCGCTCGACATCGAGCAGACGCGGCTCATGGACATTTTCGCCGATACGTCGGGGGGCACGAACGCGGTGAAAGGCCGCGGACCGGCGATCGCCGCGGTGATGAAAGGCGGCGCGCCGGGACCGGTCGCCTCGGACGTGGAGCTCGCGCGCAAGGACCTCGCCGCGATGATCGAGGAGGCCGAAGCGCTCGGCGTGAAGCTGCCGGTCAGCGCGAGCGCGCTCGAGTGCTACGACGCGGCCGTGCGCGAAGGTCGCGGCGGCAGCGACATGTCGCTCGTCCCGGTCGAGCTTTACGCGAAGACGCGCAGACGGCGCTAGACCGTCACTCCGCCTTGATCCCGGCTTCCTGGATCAGCTTGGAGTACTTCGCCGTCTCGGATTTCATGAAGCGCACGAGCTCTTCGGGCGTGCTCGACACGGCCTCGACGCCGAGATCGGCGAACTTCTTCTTCACGTCGGGGTCCTGAAGCACCTTCACCAGGTCGCCGTGGAACTTGTCGGTGATCGCCTTGGGCGTGCCGGCGGGCATGAACACGCCCCACCAGTTGATCGCGACCAGCCCCGGGATCGCCTCGGCGCACGCCGGGTACTCGGGCAGGATGTCGCTGCGCTTCGCGCCCGTGGTGCACAGCGGGCGCACGCGGCCGCTCTTGATGAACTGCATCGCGGGCAGCGTATCGGAGAAGATGTACTGCAGGTGCCCGGCGACGACGTCCTGCACCGCGAGGATGCCCCCCTTGTACGGCACTTCGGTCGCGCTCACGCCGGCGATGTTCTTGTACATCGCGCCGACGAGCTGCGAGATGCTGCCCGGGCCGCTGGTGCCATAGTTCATCTTGCCGGCGTTCGCTTTCGCGTACGACGTCAGCTCGGCGAGCGACTTCGCCGGCACGTCGGGATGCACGATCAGGATGTTCGGGCCCGTCGAGAGCATCGAGATCGCGACGAAATCGCGGTCCATGCTGTACGGGACCTTGGTGAGCAGCGGGTTCACCGCCGCGGGCCCGATGTTGCCGACGACGAAGCTGTAGCCGTCGGCGGGCTGCCTGGCCGCATACTCCATGCCGATCGAGCCGGCGGCGCCCGGCTTGTTCTCGGTGATCACCTGCTGGCCCCAGTGCTCGGCGAGCTTGGCGCCGAACACGCGCGCCATCAGGTCGGAGCTCCCGCCCGGCGGATAGGTCACGATCAGCTTCACGGGATGGTTCGGGTAGGCCGGGGTCTGAGCCAGCGCCGCGCCGCACGCGAACGCCGCGACCCAACCGATGGTGCTGCGGATCAGTCGGTGCATCGATATCCTCCTCGGGGAGGCGAAATCATACCCGAAGCGTTGCGCGCGCGGCGCCGGGCCGCTAACCTTGCACCTTCGCGCCGCGATCGCGGCGCGCCGGCCAATCTCACAGGACCTCTTCGATGCCCTCGACCCGAATCGGACCGCGAGCCGACCAGACGCTCGCGCTCAACATGCGCCTGCTGTCCCACCACGAGCTGCAGGGATTCGGCGGCATCGGCGAAGGCATGGGCATGCAGCTCACCCGCGGCCGCCGCATCCTGTGGCTCGCGCACGAGTCCGCGCCCAAGAACTTCACCGCGGTCGACGTCACCGACCCGCGCAAGCCGCACGTCGTGGTGCAGACCGAGCTGCCGCACGCGAAGGTGCGCTCCAACTCGCTCGACGTCGTCGGCGACGTGATGGCGGTCGCCTACCAGACCAAGGAGGTCGGCCTCAAGCCCGCCGGCTTCGAGCTGTTCGACATCTCCGATCCCGAGAAGCCGCGCGTGATCTCTCACTTCGACTGCTCGGGCCCGCATTCGCGCGGCGTGCACGCGGTGTGGTTCGTCGACGGCGAGACCGTGCACATGGCGGCGGGCGCGGCCGACTTCCAGCCGACCCACCCGAACGACGACCAGTGCTACCGAATCGTCGACGTGAAGAACACGTCGAGCCCGCGCGAGGTCGGGCGCTGGTGGTTTCCCGGCACGCGCGTCGGCGACGACGTGCCGCCGCCCGCGCGGCTGCCGAAGATCGACGCCGGCTACCGCGCGCACAACACCAACGTCTACCCCGAGCGGCCCGACCGCGCGTACGTCGGCTACATCGACGGCGGCGCGGTGATCCTCGACATCGCCGACAAGTCCCGGCCGAAGCTGGTCGCCAACTGGCGCTACTCGCCGCCTTACAACGGCTTCTGCCACACGGTGATGCCGCTGCTCGACCGCGGGCTGCTCATCGTCTCGGACGAGTGCATCAAGAACGACGGCGCCGACTGGCCCAAGCTCGTGTGGGTGGTCGACGCGCGCGAGGAAAAGAACCCGGTGCCGATCAGCACCTTTCCGCTGCCGCCGCACGAGACCTTCACCAAGCGCGGCGGGCGCTTCGGCGCGCACAACCTGCACGAGAACCTGCCGGTGCCGGGCTCGTGGCGCTCGCAGGAGATCGTGGTCGGCACGTTCTTCTCGGGCGGCGTGCGCGCCTTCGACGTCGGCAACCCCTATCAGCCGCAAGAGGTCGCCTATTACGTGCCCGGCACTCCGAACGGATCGCCCGTGGGCTCGGCGCAGCTGAACGACGTCTACGTCGACGACCGCGGCCTGGTGTATACGGTCGACCGCTTCATCGGCGGCCTGTACATCCTGGAGATGAACATCTGATGGCGAGCGCCGGCCGCGACCCGCTCGCCGGCAAACTGCCCGTCACCCTGATCACGGGGTTCCTCGGCAGCGGCAAGACCACATTGCTCCGCCGCCTGCTGCGCGACCCGGCGATGAACCGGGCGGCGGTGATCATCAACGAGCTGGGCGAGGTCGGCATCGACCACGAGCTCGTCGCGCAGTCGTCCGAGTCGATGACGCTGCTCGAGAACGGATGCCTGTGCTGCGCCGTGCGCACCGACCTCCAGGAGACGCTGCGCGAGCTGTTCATCCGCCGCCGCGCGGGCGAGGTGATCGACTTCGACCGCGTCTTCGTCGAGACCACCGGGCTCGCCGACCCGGTGCCGGTGCTGCACACGCTGCAGAGCGACGGGCTGCTCGGCGCGCAGTACCGGCTCGACGGCGTGGTCACGCTCGTCGACGCGGTGAACGGCGCCGCGACGCTCGACCGCGCGCCCGAGGCGCCGCGCCAGGTGGCGGTCGCCGACCGCATCGTCGTCACCAAGACCGACCTCGCGCCGCCGGCGACGGTCGCCGCGCTCCACGACCGGCTCGAGGCGATGAATCCGTACGCGGCGCGCACGGAAGCGATCAACGGCGAGCTGGATCCGGAGCTGCTGCGCTCGATCGGGCCCCGGAGCGCCCGCGCGAACGTCGACGAGGTGAGCCGCTGGCTCGCTCCGTCCGGCTCTCCCGATGTCACCGGCCAGGGCGCTTACCTCGGAAAAGCGGTGCGCGCCGTGCACGATCCGTCGATCCGCTCATTCGTCCTCTGGTTCGACAAGCCCTTCACCTGGGACTCGTTCCATGCCGCGGTGCAGGCGCTCACGTCGCTGCGCGGGCCCGACCTGCTCCGGGTGAAAGGGCTGATCAACGTCCAGGGCGAGCGCGGCCCCGTGGTGGTGCAAGGGGCGCAGCACGTGTTCCACCCGCCGGTGACGCTGGAGTCCTGGTCGAGCGAGGAGCGGCGCTCGCGCCTGGTCTTCATTACCCGGGGCGTCGAGCGCGACGCGGTGGCGTCGCTCTTTGCCGCGGTCGGCGCGCTCGCCTAGATTGACCGATCAAGCCTTCGTACACGAGAATCGCAGCGCTTCCAGCCACAGATCACCCGACGGAGTCCCCATGAACGCGAAAGAGAACCTCGCCGCCAACGCAGTCCGCCACGACACGCCGGTCGCGGGCGCCGAGCCGAAGGAGTTCTGGGGCTCCGACGCCGTCGCCGCGATGCTGCGCGCCCTCGGCATTCCCTACCTGGCGCTCAACCCGGGCGCGAGCTACCGCGGCCTGCACGACTCGATCGTCAACTATCTCGGCAACAGCGCCCCGCAGATGCTGCTGTGCCTGCACGAGGAGGCGGCGATCCACATCGCCCAGGGCTATACCAAGGCCTCGGGCAAGATGATGGGCGCGGTCGTGCACTCGAACGTCGGCCTGATGCACGCGACCATGGCGATCTTCAACGCCTGGTGCGACCGCGTGCCGATGCTCGTGCTCGGCGCGACGGGCCCGTGGGACGCGGCGAAGCGCCGCCCGTGGATCGACTGGATCCACACCGCGACCGACCAGGGCGCGCTCGTGCGCGGCTTCACCAAGTGGGACAACCAGCCCGGCTCCGCGCTCGCGGCGTACGAGGCGCTGCTGCGCGCCGCGCAGATCGCGAACACCGCGCCGCGTGGGCCGACCTACATCAATCTCGACGCCGCGCTGCAGGAGCAGAAGATCGGCGCGCTGCCGCCCGTGCCCGACCCGGCCCGGTTCCGCGCGCCCGATCCCGTGATCCCGGCGCCGCACCTGGTCGAGCAGGCGGCGAAGCTGCTGTCGCAGGCGAAGCATCCCGTGATCCTCGCCGGCCGCGTCTCGCGCAGCGAATCGGGCTGGAAGCAGCGCGTCGCGCTCGCGGAGAAGCTGCAGGCGCGCGTCTTCACCGACATCAAGATCGCGGCGGCGTTTCCGACCGATCACCCGCTGCACGCCGCCCCGCCCTCGGCGTTCCATTCGCCGGTCGTCGCGAAAATGATCCGCGAGGCGGACGTCGTCCTCTCGCTCGACGCGGTCGACCTCGCCGGCACGCTGAAGGCCGCCTGGGGTGCCGAGGCCGTCGGCGCCAAGGTCATCAACGTCTCGCCCGACGCGCACATCCACCGCGGCTGGAGCATGGACTACCAGGGCCTGCCGCCCGCGGACGTCTACCTGATGTGCGAGCCCGACGCGGCGGTGCCGCTGCTGCTCGACGCGGTGAAGGCGCGCCCCGCCGCCGCGCCCGCGCCCAAGCCCGAGCTGCCGCCGGCAGACGCGAAAGTCGTGTCGCTGCGCACGCTCGCCGACGCGTTCAACGCCGCCACCGAAGGCCTCGACGTCTCGATCACGCGCGTGCCGCTCGGCTGGAACGGCGCCTACCGCCATTTCCGCCACCCGATGGACTTCCTCGGCAGCGAGGGCGGCGGCGGCGTCGGCGCGAGCGTCGGCAACACCGTCGGCGCGGCGCTCGCGCTCAAAGGCAGCGGGCGGCTGCCGGTCGCGATCACCGGCGACGGCGACTTCCTCATGGGCGTCACCGGGCTGTGGACCGCGGCGCACTACGGCATCCCGTGCCTGATTATCGTCGCGAACAACCGCTCGTTCTTCAACGACGAGCTGCACCAGGAGCGGGTCGCGATCGAGCGCTCGCGGCCGGTTCAGAACCGCTGGATCGGGCAGCGCATCGGCGATCCCGACATCGACCTCGCCGCGATGGCGCGCGCGCAGGGCGCGCAAGGCATCGGCCCGGTGACCGAGACGAAGGACCTGCTGCCCGCGATCCGCAAGGGGATCGACGCGGTGCGCGCGGGGGCGGTGTGCGTGATCGACGTGCGCGTGCAGCCGGGCTACGACACCGAGCTGAAGAGCTCGAGCGCGACCTCGCGTAAATAGGGAGGAACGCCATGCTGACGCGCCGCTCCCTGGTCGTCGTCGCTCTCGCGGCGGCTCTCGGCACGGTCGTAGGACAGGCCGCCGCGCAAGCCTGGCCTTCGCGACCGATGCGCATCATCGTGCCGCTGCCGCCGGGCGGCTCGCCCGATTACATGGCGCGGCTGCTCTCGGAGAAGCTGCAGCCCGTGCTCGGCCAGCCGCTCGTGGTCGAGAACAAGCCCGGGGCTTCGGGCCACATCGCGCGCGACTTCGTCGCCAAGGCGCCCGCCGACGGCTATACGCTGCTCATGACCGAGGCGAGCCACGTCATCAGCGCGGCGGTGGGCGCGAAGCTGCCGTACGACCCGATCAACGACTTCCAGCCGATTGCGCTGATCGCAACGATCCCCTTCGGGCTCACCGTGAACTCGAAGACGCCGGTGCACACGCTGCGCGAGTTCATCGATTACGCCAAGGCGTCGCCGCGGCCGCTCACCTACGGCACCGCGGGCGTCGGCGCGCCGCACCACTTCGCCGTCGAGCTGCTGCGCGCCGAGACCGGGATCAAGGTCACGCACGTGCCGTACAAGGGCTCGGCCGGGATCATCCCGGCGCTGCTCTCGGGTGAGATCGACTTCACCATCGCCGCGGTCAATTCGCTGCTGCCGCATTTCAAGTCGGGGAAGCTCCGCCCGATCGCGATGGCGGGATCGGCGCGCACGTCGGTGCTTCCCGAGATCCCGACGATCGCCGAGGCGGGCCCGTTCCCGGGCTACTCGATGGACGTGTGGCTCGGCGTCATGGCGCCGGCCGGGACGCCGCGTCCGATCATCGATCGCCTGAACGCCGAGATCAACCGCATCGTGCGCGACCCGCAGATCGTGAAGGAGCGCATGAACACGGTCGGCCTCGAGCCGCTCGGCAGCACGCCGGAGAAGATGCTCGAGGTCATGAAGACCGAGCTCGCGAAGTACCGCAAGGTCGCACGCGACGCCGACATCAAGGCGGACTGACCGCCTATCCCCGCGCGGGGAAGTGCCGGTCGAGAAAACCGAAGAACGCGCGATTGAATTCCTCGGGGTTCTCGGCCCACGGATAGTGGCCCGAGCCCGGGACAACGGCGAACGCGGCGCCTTCGATCATGTCCGCGACGCGCTTCATGCCCGCCGCGTGGCCCGTCTGGTCGACTTCGCCCGCGACCAGCAGCGTCGGCACCGAGACCGCGCGGATCGCAGCGACCGCGTCGGCTTCGGGATAGCTCTGCACCGCCTTCACCGCCGCCTGCACCGACTTCGGCGGCGTGCGCGACGCGATCCAGCGCACGAGCTCCACCTCCGGGCCGGCCGACTTCGGCCCGAGCATCGAGTTGACGACCGCGAGCTGCGCCGTGACCGGATCGGTCCCCGGCGGCGGAGGCGCGCTGCGCTTGCGCACGAATTCTTCCTGCTCCTCCTTGGTACGGTTGCCGAAGTAGCCGATGGTCGCGGAGATCACGATGCCGTGCACGAGCTCGGGGATCTTCAGCCGGATGCGCGGCGTGATCTGGCCGCCCATGCTGTGCCCGAAGACGACATTGCGCTCGCCGCCCGTCGCACGGATGAGCTGCGCCGCCGCTTCGGCCAGCACGTCGAAGCTGAATGTCGCCGGCAACGGGGACAGGCCGTAGCCGGGCGCATCCCAGGCGACCACGCGGTAGCCGCGCGCGACCAGCCGCTCGGTCTGGTAGCGCCAGTAGTCCTTGGCGCCGTACATCCCGTGCAGCAGGAAGACCGTGACCTTGCCCTCGCCGGTCACCTGGTAGTCGGGCATGCGCATGCGGATCCCTGCGAAAAAGCGTCTACGAGAGCGCGCGCGCCGCGGAGCGTGCGAATTGCGCGCGCGGGCGGATCAGGAACGACTGCTCGCGCTGCTCGAGGACGTGCGCGACCCATCCCGCGACGCGTCCCAGAGCGAAGATGCCGCCGGCGGCCCCGGCGGGCGCACCCAGCGCGCGGCACAGCATCACCAGGCCGATCTCGACGACGGGTCGCACCTCGAGCTCGCCTTCGATGCGCTGCACCGCGTCGAGCATGCACTCCACCGCCGCGGGGTCGACCTCGCGCGCGATATCGATCAGCGTCTCGGCACGCGGGTCGCCGTTGGGATACACCGGCAGGTCGAACCCCGGCAGCTTGCTGCCCGCACGCAGCGTCGAGCGGGCGCGCGCGAGCGCCTCGTCGGCGGCGACGCCGGGGGCGAACATCTGCTCGAGCTGGTCGCACGTCAGCCCGATCGCCGACCCGACCCAGACGCCGAGGGCGGCCTGCACGCAGGCGTGCAGCGACGATCCCGCGGACGCCGCGACGCGCGCGACGAAGGTCGCCGGGTTCAGCTCGTGGTCGGCGATGAGCACGAGCGCGGCGTCGAGCGCGCGCAGGCGCGCCGGGTCGGTCGGGATGCCGAGCGCGCGCGCCAGGCCGTGCGCGACCGACTCGCCGGCCTCGAGCGCGGTGAACGCGCGCTGCGGGCCGATGAAGCCGAAGGCGCCGGTCATGGTCCGGATCAGGCGGCTCGCGCAAGCCGGCGCAGCGCCGGGCTGCTTGTGCTGCGCGCTCACGGGCGCGAATCCCCGAATGACCGCCGCGCCCGAGAACAATTGCAGGATGTGCACCTCGGGAAACAGCTTGACGCGCGTCGTGAGCAGATTCGGAAGCTCGCCGAGCCGGTCCTCGACGTGCCAGCCCCGCGCGCCCTCGTGCCAGTCGCCGGTCCAGAGGTATTCCGCGACCGACTCGAAGGTCGCCCCCGAGCGCGCCAGGTCGACGGCCAGGCGGCTGCGGTAGCGCGGCCCGCGGTCGGTGATCTCGGTGATCGAGGACTCGATCACCGGCTCGCCCCAGCGCATCGCGGAGGCCGCAGCGGGCCCGTGGCCCGAGCGCGCGACGCTCTTCGCCTTGACGCGCTCGACGTCCTCGCGCAGGTAGTAGCTGGTGCGCCCGCCCGGTTGCGGGACGCTGCGGATGTAGCCGCGGCTCACGTAGCAGTAGAGCGTCTGCGGCTTGATCCGCAGGATCTCCAGGGCCTCGCTACGCGATAGATAGTCGCCGCGCTTTCGCGCCTTTACGATGGTTTCGGCCATATGCCCCTCCCCGGGCATGGTGGACTCGTTCAGCTGAAAACTCCGACGCCTCTCACGCGGCCACCTTCGAGCGGTTGGTCTCGAAGCCGGCGTGCGTGCCAAGGAGCGCGATCGATCCCTTCAGATCCTCCTGCCACAGGAGGGATTCCATCCAGATGTGCAAGGGCTGGTCCTGCACCGTGAGCTCGTACACGTAGTCGTCGTACGAGGCGTGGTTGTGCACGGCCCAGCCCGGCGCCGACAGCATGAGATCGCCCGCCTGCCACTCGTAGCGGTTGCCGGCGACCATCGAGTAGCCGCGTCCCTGGAAATAGTAGTTGATCGCCGCCGACGCATGGCGATGCGGCCGGTCGACGATCTTCGGCGGACGGATCGTCATCGTCGCGAAGAAGTTCGGCGTGATGCCGTTGGTGCGGCCGGTCACGGGGTTGTAGTACATGTACAGCCGCCGGCCGATGTAGTCCTTGCCGAGCGCTTCGAGCTTGTCGAGCTCGGGCTTCACGCGCTTCCACGCGAAGTGCAGCGGGCGCGACTCCACCGGTTGCGGGTTGATCAGCGTCTCGTACGGCATCAGCAGCCCGCCGTCGTCGGTGATCGGGAACATGCCGTAGGGATTGCGCCGGCGCGGGTCGTTGCGCTTGTCCTCGTCCTCGTGCACTTCCTTCAGCCCGGTGGCCGGGTCGTCCTCGGGGAGGTACACCTGCAGGTGCTGCAGCAGCGGCGCGTTCGAGTACGTGAGGCGCACAGCGAGGTCCTTGCCGTCGTTCACGTGGCGGTAGATCGCGTAGCCCGGGGTGTTCCAGACGTCGTACTGCTCGTAGGCAACGCGCCGGCCGGCGACGAGCGCGTGGCCCGAGCCGCGGATGCAGAAGTTGACCTCGGTGGCGTTATGGCGGAAGGGCGCGCTCGACTCCCCCGGCTTGAGCACCGAGAGCTTCACCTGGATTCCCGGGGCGAAGCCGGGCGCGTTCGGCGCGGCGAGCGGATGGACGATGAGCGACTCGCGCCTGCCGTTCGCCGGCAGCGGCTGCGCCGCGAGGCGCTCGACCTCGGCGTCGATCTGTTCCTTGCCGACGATGATCGGCGGCCAGTACCGGTTCTCGTCGCGCGCCGGGGCGCCGAACCGGTCCTCGAACCGGCCCTCGAGCCTTTCGAAATCCTTGCGAAATTCGTTCATGCAGCCTCCTCGGACGAGGTTTAGACCTTCATGCGGCCGATTTCGTTTGCGCTCGCGTCAGCCGGGGCTTTACCTTCTTCGGTTGAGCTATGGTACGCCCGATGCCGCGCCGGCGCGCGCGAGCCACCAGCTCGGCCCCCAGGGCGAGGTCGGAGATCCCCATGCCCATCGCCTTGAATAGCGTCACGTCGTCGCCGGCGGTGCGGCGGCGCCCGTTCGCGATCAGCCGCGAAAGCGGCGTCACGTCGTCCCAGCCGCGGGCCCCGTAGCGGGTCATCAGCTCGCGCGATAGCTGCTGCACGCCCGGCAGATTGTCCACCGCCACCAGCGTGGCGCGGTCGAACACATCCTGGGCGAACTCCTCGCGGTCGGGCGCGATCGCCCCCACGGCGTTGAGATGCGCGCCCGCATCGAGCATGCGCGCGGTGAGGAAGGGCTGCGCTGCGCGCGTCACCAGCGTCACGATCTGCGCGCCGCGGCACGCGTCGGCCGCCGACGCGCACTCGACCACCTCGATGCCGAACTCCTCGCGCGCCTTCACCGCGAACGCCTGGCGCGTCTCCGTGCGCGGGCTGTAGACCTGCAGCCGCTCGATGGGGCGCACGGCGATCATGGTTGCCGCCTGCGCGAGCGCCTGCTTGCCCGTGCCGATCAGCGCGAAGACCCTCGCGTCGGGCTTCGCCATCCAGTCGGCGGCGACCCCCGAAATGCCGCCGGTGCGCATATTCCCGAGCGCGAAGGCTTCGATGACCGCGACCAGCGAGCCGTCGGTCGCGCTCCACAGCAGGAGCAGCGGGCACGTCCCGCCCGGAGTATGGGTCCAGGTCTTGGTGCCAACCAGCTCGCCCAGCTTGCCGCCGATCGCGTGCAGGTTGCTCTTGCCGTACTGCAGCAGCGTCTTCGTCATGTTCTGCGCATCGCCCGAGGCTTCCTTGCGCAGCGCATCCTCGAGCGCCACGATCGCGTCCTTGAGGTCCAGCAGCGCGACGACTTCGCTTTCGGTGATCCAGAGCGGGTCGGTCGTCATAGGGCTTTCACACCTTGAACGTGGAGAGCACCTGCTTCGGGAACAGGTCCTCGGGTTGCAGCCGGCGATGGAACACGCCCTGCTCGTGACCGTACTGCAGGAACGCGTCGAGCGTGCGCCGGTTCTTCTCGACCCCGTACGGAAAGAAATCGTCGCCGAAGATCGCCTTCATCTGCCCGACGTAGTCGTAGATCCAGGCGAGCGGGACCGCGGACAGCGCGATCTGGTCGAGCCGCTCGTAGCTGCGGCGCTTCGCCTCCTCGAACGCCTTCAGGAGATTGCCCGCCACCCAGGGATGGCGCGCGAGGACCTCGGTCCTCAGCACGACGACGTGCATGATCGGGTAGATGCCGGTGCGGCGGTAGTGCGCCTCCTCGACGGGCCGGTAATCGGGAATGAGGCGCACGATCCCTTTGCCGACCGCGCGCGGGGCCCGCGCCGTGAGGATCGCGTCGAGCTCGCCCGCGAGCAGCATGTCGTTCAGCGTACCCTGCGGCGCGGGTCGCAGCTTCAATCCCTGCGGAAGATTCAGCTTCACCTTCTCCACGCGGCCGGGCGTCTGCAGGCCCGCCTGCACCCAGTCGATCGACTCGAGCTTCACGCCGCAGTCGTGCGCGAGCCAGCCGCGGCTGTAGACGGTCGCCGTCTGCGCCCATTCGGGGACGCCGACGCGCTTGCCGGCGAGCTGCTCGGGCCGCGTGATCTTGCCGTCGTCGCGCACGTACACCATCGACAGCCGGAACTGCCGCGACACGAACACCGGGATCGCGGTGAAGGTCTCGTCGCCTTGCGAGCGCAGCGAGCAGTACTTGCCCATCGACAGCTCGGAGATGTCCCACTCGCGATAGAAGGTCGTGCGGTAGAAGATCTCCTCGATCTGCAGGTTCATCGGCACGAGCTCGACGCCCTCGACCGGGACGCGGCCCGACATCACGTCGCGGGTGTGGTCGTATTCGTCGAGCGCGATGCTGAGCCTTAGCTTTTCCATGGGGTGGAAGATTCTCGGTCAGAGTGGGTAGATCATGCTGGTCGGAACGAGCGCGCTGTCGAAGACGCATACTTTCTCGCGAAAGCGCAGGCGGCCGTCGTCGACCACGAGCATATCGTGGTACTGCCCGGTGTTGAATACCCGCGTGAGCTCGTCCTGCAGGGTTTCGAGCGCGAGGTAGTTGGCGCGCACCTCGAGCGTCTCGCCGCGCCAGCCGAGGATGCGGATCGCGCTCACCATGCGCCGCAGCGTCCGCGGCGCGTACATCGCCGTCTTGCGGATCGCGGCGACGCGGTCGCGCAGGTAGCCGCGGCTCTCGCACAGCCAGGTCGCGAGAGGCAGGCCGCGCTCGAAGTTCTCGCGCGGCACGATCTTGTACAGGCACGGATCGGTGAAGAACTCGGGCCACGCCTCGAAGCGCTCCTCGTCGAGACAGCCGATGTACTCGGCGTACAGCTCCTCCAGGGCCAGGCGCAGCTCCGAGGCGTTCATCGAAAGATAGCGCTGACCGGCAGTCATACGATATGAACGAACGTTCGAATTATTGAGATAAAACCATGAAATATCATACTTCCATGATCTTCCGATAGTAGTCATAGAAGCCTCGGATCGCCGATTCCGTGACCATGTGCTCCTCGGCAGGTCGCCAGTCCCGGCCTCCCATTTCCATCACCGCCGCTGCGTCGGGCCGGTGCCGCAGGCCGCCTTGCGAAAACATCATGATCTCGCTGTCGTCGACCGAGACGTAACCCGCCGGGCCCATGAGGTTCGCCTGGCGCAACCGGCGCCGCGTCATCGCCTCGTCGTCGCTCTCGTAGCCGAAGAAGGTCCATGCGAGCTCGAACGCCTCGGGCCCGCGGGTCACGAGCTGCCGCATGGCGAGCGTGTTCGACTGCTGCTGGATGATGAGATTGGGCCAGAGCGTCGTCATCGCGACCGTGTACTGCGCGAACTCGCGCACCGGCTCGAGCATCGACGGATCTTCGAGCCTGAAGTCCTCGATCAGGGATTTCATGTCGGCGTTGTCCGCGGTGCGCTTCTGCTCGCCCTTCCACGACAGCAGCGCGCCGTGCCGGCCGGTCGGATCGGTCACGACGCGCGAGGGATTGTCGGCGCGGAACAGGCCGAAGGTCACCAGGAACACGTGCAGCAGGCTTGCGTGGTACGGGTCCTTGATGTTCTCGAACATCAGCTTCCAGTTCGCCGGGATCATCTGTCGCGAATACCCGAGGACGCGCAGGGCGCGGCCGTCGAAGACGCGGTCGAACAGCCCGAGGATCGTCTCGCCCAAATAGTCCTCGAGCGCCTCGACGTTCGTGGCGAACGAGGCGAACACGACCCCGTGCCGGCGCGCGACGCGAAGCTTCGTGAGGCCGTGCGCCTTCAGGTCGAAGTCGGCCGGCATACCGCCCTGCTTCTTCAACCCGCGGCGGAACGGCACGCCCACGAGGTTGCCCTTGAGGTCGTATGTCCACTGGTGATACGGGCACATGAACTCGGTCGCGTGCCCGAGATGTTTCTGGCAGAACTGCACGCCGCGGTGGGCGCAGCGGTTCTCGACCACATTGATCCCACCGTCCTTGTCTCGGACGACGACCACGGGTTTCTCGCCGATGAACGTGCGCTTGAAGTCGCCGGCGTTCGGGATTTCCGCTTCGAGCGCGACATAGCTCCAGCTCGGGCCGCAGAAAATCCGCTCCTGCTCGCGCGCGTAGATGCGCGGGTCGGTGTACACCCAGTACGGGATCCGCGCGACTCCCTCCTCGGGCCAGGGCACGCGCGCGTCGTTCGCGGTCTGCATGTGATCCGGATCAAGCGGTTTCGACCGGATCATAGCAGCGGCACGCCGGCCACGTCCTGCATGGCAGGCGAACGAACCCGGCCCGGTGTGTGGCGGCGGCATGATCAAACGGAGATAATCCGCGGCTTCGAGCCGCGGGCTCCGGCGGCTTTCAGGGAGAGACGATGTCGTCGGGCAGGCTTCGCGCGCTCGCTGCGCTTTTTCTTGCCTCGGTTTGGCTCTCGCGCCCGGATTACGCCCTGGCGCAGGAGAGCCCCGACGAAGTCCGCGTCACGGGCCACTACGAAAATGCCGTCGGCACGTCGGACGCGGCGAGCCAGGGGAACATTACGCCGAAGCTGCTCGAAGCGCGGCCGATGCAGCGGCCCGCCGAGGTCCTCGAGTACGTCCCCGGCGTGATCATCACGCAGCACAGCGGCGAAGGGAAAGCGAATCAGTACTTCCTGCGAGGCTTCAATCTCGACCACGGCACCGACTTCGCGACGACGGTCGACCACATGCCGGTCAACATGCCGACACACGCCCACGGTCAGGGCTATTCCGATCTCAACTTCCTCATCCCCGAGCTGGTCTCGCGCATCTCGTACAAGAAGGGACCGTATTTCGCCGACGAAGGCGATTTCGCTTCCGCGGGCGCGGCCAATATCAACTATGCGACCAAGCTCAAGGCCCCGATCGCCAGCCTCGGCCTCGGCAACGATGGCTGGAAGCGGGCGATGGCGGCGAACTCGTTCGACTCCGGGCCCGGCCATCTGCTCTATGGCCTGGAGCTCTTCCACAACGACGGCCCGTGGGACAACCCGTCCGACTACAACAAGGTGAACGGAGTCCTGAGCTACAGCGTCGGCACCAACGCCGACGGCTACACGCTCACGGGCATGGCCTACAGCGGCAAATGGAACGCGACCGACCAGATCCCACAGCGCGCCGTCGATTCGCAGCAGGTCTCGCGCTTCGGCGCGATCGACCCGAGCGACGGCGGCCAGACGTCGCGCTACAGCCTCTCGCTCGACCGTCACCGGTCGTGGTCGAACGGCGACTTTCACATGAATACGTACTTCATCAAGTACCGCCTGCGACTGTTCTCGAACTTCACCTTCTTCCTCGACGACCCGGTGAACGGCGACCAGTTCGAGCAGTTCGATGATCGCAAGGTGTACGGCGTGGATCCGACCTGGACGTTCACGGGCAAGTGGGGCGAGCGCCAGGTCACGAACCGGTTCGGCGCCGACTTGCGCTACGACGACATCGGCACCGTGGCGCTTTACCATACCGTCGAGCGCGAGCGCCTGGCGACCGTGCGCGAGGACAAGGTCGGCCAGACGGGCGCCGGCCTCTTCTACGAGAACACGGTTCAGTGGAACGACTGGGTGCGGACCATCGCCGGGCTGCGCACCGACTACTATCGCGCCCGCGTCGACAGCAGCGTGGACGCGAACTCGGGCTCGAGTCGCGACCACGCCACCTCGCCCAAGCTCAATTTCGTCTTCGGGCCCTTCGACCACACCGAGTACTTCCTGAATCTCGGCCAGGGCTTCCACAGCAACGACGCGCGCGGCACGACCATCGCGGTCGATCCGACGACAGGTGCTCCTGCGGAGAAGGTGAAGCCCCTGGTGAAGACGCGCGGCGAGGAGCTGGGCGTGCGCACGGAAGTCGTTCCCGGACTGCAGAGCTCGCTCGCGCTCTGGCGGCTGCGCCTGGATTCGGAGCTGGTGTTCGTCGGCGACGCCGGGACGACCGAGGCGAGCCGCCCGAGCCTGCGCCGCGGCATCGAATGGTCGAACCGCTACGTCCCGAGACCGTGGGTGATCGTCGACCTGGATCTCTCCGCGTCGCGCGCCAATTTCCGGGGCGACGGTCCTGCCGGCAATTACATTCCGGGCGCCATCGACAAGGTGGCCTCGCTCGGCGTCACGCTGAACGACATCGGACGCTGGTCGTACACCGCACACCTGCGCTACTTCGGTCCCCGGCCGCTGGTCGAGGACAACAGCGTGCGCTCGCCATCGTCAACGCTCGTGTCGCTTCGCACCTCGTACCGGATCGATCCCCGGTTCCGGATCAATTTCGACGTGCTGAACCTGTTGAACCGGAAAGTGGACGACATCGATTACTTCTACGCGTCGCAGCTGCGCAACGAGTCGGCGCCCGTGAACGATATCCATTTCCATCCGGCAGAGCCGCGCAGCTTCCGCATCGCCCTAGTCGGCCAGTTCTAGCGGCGGCCTAGCCTTTCAGCCGCGAAAGCAGGTCGTCGAGGTGCTCGGGGCTGGCATAGTGGATCACGAGCTTGCCCGTCCCTTTCTTCCCGGGGCGGATCTCCACGCTCGTGCCGAGCTCGCCGGAGAGCTCCTCTTCCAGGCGCTCGACATCACGGTCGTTGCGCGGCCGCGGCTTCGCCTTGATCGCGGGAGGATTGAGGATCTCGTTCACGAGCTGCTCGGTCTGGCGCACCGAGAGGCCGCGCTCCGCGACGCTCTTCGCGGTGTCTTCCTGGCGGCGACCCTCGAGTGCCAGCAGCGCCCGCGCGTGTCCCATCTCCAGCTGCCCATCCAGCACGAGCTGCTGCACAGACTTCTGCAACTGCAGCAGGCGCAGCAGGTTCGTCGTCGCAGCGCGTGACCGCCCGATCGCCTCGGCGGCCTGCTGGTGCGTGAGATTGAACTCTTCGACGAGGCGCCGGACGCCGTTCGCTTCCTCGAGCGGATTCAGGTCCTCGCGCTGGATGTTCTCGATCAGCGCCATCGCGAGCGCCGCCGAATCGGGCACGTTGCGCACCAGGACCGGAACCTCGGCGAGCCCCGCGATCTTCGCCGCCCGCCAGCGGCGCTCGCCGGCGATGATCTCGTAGCGCGGCTCCTCGCGGGTTCCGTTCACCGGGCGCACGAGGATCGGCTGCATCAGGCCCTGCGACTTGATCGAGGCCGCGAGATCCTGAAGCGATCCTTCGTCCATGTTCGTGCGGGGCTGATAGCGCCCGCGCTCGAGGCGCCCGACGGCGACGGTTGCTTGCACCTCGCCCGACGCCGCCCCGCCCGCGTTCTCCTTGTCGAGTAGCGCGTCGAGCCCCCGACCGAGGCCCTTGGGTCGGGTCGCCATGTTCACGCGGCGGCCGCCAGTGGGTTGCGGTTCAGGATCTCGCTCGCGAGCGCCATGTAGGCTTGCGAGCCTTTGCACTCCCGGTCGAAGCTGATCGCGGGCGCGCCGAAGCTGGGCGCCTCGGCGAGCCGGACGTTGCGCGGAATGACCGTCTCGTACACTTTTGCCCCGAAGTGCTCCTGGAGCTGAGCGGAAACCTGCTGCGCGAGCGTGTTGCGCGGATCGTACATCGTGCGCAGCAGTCCCTCGATCTCGATCCTCGGATTCAGATGCTGGCGAACCTTCTTGATCGTGTTTACGAGATCGGACAGACCCTCGAGCGCGTAGTACTCGCACTGCATCGGGATCATGACGGCGTCCGCCGCGACGAGGCCGTTGAGCGTGAGCATATTGAGCGACGGCGGGCAATCGAGCAGGACGAAGTCGTAGTCCGCCGCGATCGCCTGCAGCGCCGACTTGAGCCGCGACTCGCGGTGCTCGAGGTCCACCATCTCCACTTCCGCTCCGGCGAGATCGCGGTTCGCCGGGATGATGTCGTAGCCGCCGGCTTCCGATCGCTGCCGCACCGAGGGCGCGGTCGCGAAGCCGAGCAGGACCTGGTACACGGTCGCGCTGAGAGCGCGCTTGTCGATGCCGCTACCCATGGTGGCGTTGCCCTGAGGATCCAAATCCACGAGCAGCACGCGCTTGCCGGACTGCGCCAAGCCCGCGGCGAGATTCACGCTCGTGGTCGTCTTGCCGACGCCGCCCTTCTGGTTCGTGATCGCCAATATGCGAGTCATGTCATGCGCGCTCCACGAGGATGAGATGCCGCTGCGCCTCCAGCCCCGGAACCGTAAGGCGCACGGTATCGCGCACGCGATAGCCCTGGGGAAGGCCTTCGAACTCGTCGCGCGGGACGACGCCTTTCATCGCAGCGAACACGCCACCCGGCGCGAGCAGGTGTCGCGACCAGCGGACGAACTCGCCGGTGTCGGTGAGCGCGCGCGAGACGACGACATCGAACTTCTCCTGGGGCTGCCAGGCCTCGACCCGGTCCTCGATCACGGTCGCGTTGTCGAGCTGCAGCTCGCCAACCGCCTGACGAAGGAACGCCGCCTTCTTCTGGTTCGAGTCGAGCAGCGTCACCTGCATGCGCGGCCGTGCGAGCGCCAGTGGGATCCCGGGGAAGCCGGCGCCGCTGCCGACATCCAGTGCCCGCCCGGTGGAGGGGATGTGGGGCACGATGGCGAGGCAATCGAGTAAATGCCCGCTTACGATCTGGTCAGCGCCCCGTATGGCGGTCAGGTTGTAGACCCGGTTCCACTTCTCGAGCAGTTCGGCAAACGCGAGCAGCCGTTTACGCGCGTTGCGGTCGAGCTCGAGGCCGAGCTCTCCGAGGCCGCGGTCGAGCTGCTTCTTGGGGTCGGTCGCAGGCGCGGTATCGGCTTCGGTGCTCATGCGGCGCTCTTCTGCGCTTGCATCGCGCGCTTCAGATGAACCAGCAGCAAAGAAATGGCGGCCGGCGTGACGCCCGAGATTCGCGAGGCCTGTCCCAGTGTTTCCGGCTTGTGGGCGTTCAACTTCTGCTGCACTTCGATCGACAGGCCGCGCACCGTCCGGTAGTCAAGGTCACTCGGCAAAGGCATCGAATCGTGGCGCTCGCGCCGTTCGACCTCCTCCCGCTGCCGCTCGATGTAGCCGCTGTATTTGGCTTGGATCTCCACCTGCTCGGTGACCGCGGTGTCGAGTTGCGTCGCGCTGCCCCCAACGAGTTTCATCAGCTCGCCGTAGCGCACGTCGGGCCGTTTCAGGAGATCGAGCAAAGTGTAATCGCGCTCGAGCGGTGCTCCGAGCAGCTGCTCCGCGGCGTCGGCGTCGATCGTTTTCGGTCCAACCCAGGTCGACTTCAATCGCTCCGATTCGCGCGCGATGGCATCGCGTTTGCGGTTGAACGCATCCCAACGCTGATCATCCACCACGCCGAGCTTGCGACCGACCTCGGTCAAGCGCAGGTCGGCGTTGTCCTCGCGCAGCATCAGGCGATACTCCGCGCGGCTCGTGAACATGCGGTACGGCTCACTCACACCGCGCGTGACCAGGTCATCCACGAGCACCCCGAGATAGGCCTCGTCGCGCCGTGGACACCAGGCGGCTCGGTCTCGGACCCGCAGGGCGGCATTGATGCCCGCGAGCAGACCTTGTGCAGCGGCTTCCTCGTAGCCAGTGGTGCCATTGATCTGACCCGCGAAGAAAAGCCCCGGGATGGCCCTCGTCTCCAGCGAAGACTTAAGGCCTCGGGGGTCGTAATAGTCGTACTCGATCGCGTACCCCGGCCTCAGGACGTGCGCTTCCTCTAATCCATTGATTGAATGGACTAAATCAACTTGAACATCGAACGGCAGGCTGGTCGAAATGCCGTTGGGATAGAACTCGTGGGTGGTCAGACCCTCGGGCTCCAGGAAGATCTGGTGACTCTCTTTTCCGGCAAAACGATGGATCTTGTCCTCGATGGAGGGGCAATAGCGCGGGCCGACGCCTTCGATGACTCCCGTATACATCGGCGAACGATCGAGCCCGGCGCGGATGATGTCGTGCGTGCGGGAGTTGGTGTGCGTGATCCAGCACGGCACTTGTCGCGGATGCACATCGGGCATCCCGAGGAAGGAAAAGCACGGCGCGGGCTTGTCGCCGGGTTGCTCCTTCATAACGGAAAAATCGATGCTGCGTCCATCGATGCGTGGAGGCGTGCCAGTCTTTAATCGGCCGACCGGGAGCCCGAGCTCGCGCAGTTTCCCCGCGAGGGCCAAAGACGCCGGGTCCCCCGCCCTACCAGCCTGATAGTTGTCGAGACCGACGTGGACCTTCCCGGAAAGGAAGGTACCCGTCGTCAGGACCACCGCTCGAGCGTAAAACCGGATGCCGAGCTGGGTCACCACGCCCGCCACATGACCCGCTTCGAGCACGAGATCGTCGACCGCCTGCTGGAAAAGCGTCAGGTTTGGCTGGTTCTCGAGGCGCATTCTGATCGCCTGCTTGTAGAGGAGCCGGTCAGCCTGCGCACGCGTTGCCCGGACCGCAGGCCCTTTCGACGAATTCAGAACGCGGAATTGGATCCCTGCTTCGTCCGTCGCGAGTGCCATCGCACCGCCAAGGGCGTCCACCTCTCTGACGAGATGCCCTTTTCCAATCCCGCCAATCGACGGATTGCAGGACATTTGCCCCAGCGTCTCGATGCTGTGGGTCAGCAGCAGCGTTCGGCACCCGGCGCGAGCCGAAGCCAGCGCGGCTTCGGTCCCAGCGTGACCGCCGCCTACCACGATGACATCGAAATGACCGGGGAATCGCATTCAGATCACCTGCTCTTCGGCGCTGATTGTAGGGTATTTTTGCGCGCGTCGCGGCGAAAGCAGCCGCGACCTCTACGATTAGCGGGCGTCCTAAAGTCGTGGTTCCACGTGGAACATCACAGCTTGTGCACGAACGCCCCCCTGGTAATCCACTGCCTCATCCACTAATGAGAATTAGTCGCAAGATGCTGAATATAAATAAAAAGGCCGCCCTGAGGCGGCCTTTATGCGCCTCGTAGACCTTCAGCGAAAGACCTGTCCCAGCGCGTCTCGCTTGGCCGCCAATTCGCCGGGCAAGCGCGAGCCAATAATGCCGAGGATCTGATCGTGGTACTTCAGCTCCTGGCGCCAGGCATTGGGATCTATCGAGGTCACCTTGGCGAACTGCTCGTTTCCGAAGCCCTCGAGACCTTTCCATTCCAGGTCGCCGAATTCCGGCACGAAGCCGACCGGCGTTTTCACCGCGTGCGCCTTGCCTTGGCAACGCTCGACGATCCACTTCAGCACGCGCATGTTCTCGCCGAAGCCGGGCCAGATGAATTTGCCGTTGGCGTCCGTGCGGAACCAGTTGACGCAAAAGATGCGAGGACGGTTCGGCACTGAACGTCCGAGCTTGAGCCAGTGATTGAAGTAGTCGCCCACGTTGTAGCCGATGAACGGAATCATGGCCATCGGATCGCGCCGGACGACACCGACCTTGCCGGTGGCGGCCGCCGTGGTTTCCGATCCCATCGTGCCGGCGAGATAGACGCCCGAATCCCAGTCGAACGATTCCATGACGAGCGGCACCGTGTCCGACCGCCGGCCTCCAAACATGAACGCAGAGATCGGCACGCCATCGGGGTTCTCCCACTCGGGATCGATCGACGGGCATTGAGCCGCAGACACCGTGAAGCGAGAGTTCGGATGCGCGGCCTTGCGACCGCAGTCCGGCGTCCACTCTTTGCCGGTCCAGTCGGTCAGCCTGGCAGGAGGAGTCTCCGTCATTCCCTCCCACCACACGTCACCCTCGGGCGTCATCGCGACGTTCGTGAAGATGGTGTTGCTCTGGATCATCTTCATGCAATTCGGGTTCGTCTTGTTCGACGTTCCCGGTGCCACACCGAAGAACCCGGCTTCCGGATTGATCGCGTAGAAACGACCGTCCTTGCCCGGTTTGAGCCAGGCGATGTCCTCGCCGATCGTGGTCACCTTCCAGCCGTTGAACGCCGGCGGCGGGATCAGCATCGCGAAATTCGTCTTGCCGCACGCCGACGGGAATGCGCCGCTCACGTACGTCTTGCGTCCGTCGGGCGACGTCACACCGAGGATGAGCATGTGCTCTGCGAGCCAGCCTTGCTCTCGTCCCATAACCGACGCGATGCGCAGCGAGAAGCACTTCTTCCCGAGCAGCGCATTGCCGCCGTAGCCCGATCCGAACGACCAGATCTCCTTGGTCTCGGGGTAATGAACGATGTACTTGTGTTCCTTGTTGCACGGCCAGGACACGTCGCTTTCTCCGCGCGTGAGCGGCGCCCCGACCGAATGCACGCCCGGCACGAAAGGCCCGTTCTCGTCGAGGATGTCCCAGACCTTCTTCGACATGCGCGTCATGACCCGCATGCTCACGACCACGTACGGCGAATCCGTGAGCTCGATGCCGATGTGCGCGATGTGTGATCCGAGCGGCCCCATCGAATAGGGCACGACGTACATCGTGCGTCCGCGCATGCTCCCGTCGAACAGCTGGTCGAGCTTGACTCGCATCTCGCCCGGATCCATCCAGTTGTTCGTCGGCCCGGCGTCTTCCTTCTGCCTGCTGCAGATAAAGGTCCTATCCTCCATGCGCGCGACATCACTCGGGTCCGACAGCGCGAGGAAGCAACCCGGACGCAGCTTCTGGTTGAGCCGCTTCATCGTACCCTTCTTGACCATCTCGTCGCAGAGACGGTCGTACTCGTCCTGCGAGCCGTCGCACCAAACCACGCGTTCCGGTTTGGTGAGTGCTGCGATTCGCGCCACCCACTCCTTCACCGGCTGATGCCGGACGTAATTGGGAGCAGCGATATCGACGCCTGGGGTATACGGTTGGTTCATCTACGGCCTCTTCCTCGGGATTTGAGCTCTCGCGCGTTTTGCATCGCAGCATCGAGAGCCGGAAAAGCTAGGGCATTGCCATTCAAAAACAGCAGCCTCGCAGCGCAAAAAAAGAGAAGTTTTCGCCGCTTCCGGGCGATGGGGCGAACCGGAAGTCGTGGCTGATCGACGAGTAGAGGCGCGACTCTACCATAGCAAGCCGGCGTACGTAATGACACCCCAGGTGCCGTGAGGTTCGCCGGTGCATGGGCGAACGCGCGCTGCGCGTTCGGAACGGCACGCGGCGCTCGTCGGCATCATTTACCGATGCAGAACCGGGAGAAGATCTCGCCGAGCACGTCGTCGGGCGTGGTCTCGCCGGTGATCGCGTCGAGCGCGCACTGAGCGATGCGCAGCTCTTCCGCGAAGAGCTCGATCCGCGCCATGGCGGCGGCCGCGCGCTCCAAGGCCCCGGCTGCTCGCTCGAGGCAGACCACATGGCGCTCGCGCGCCATGAAGACATCTTCGTTCGTCGCCTCCCATCCGGCCGTCGAAACCATTGCGGCGCGCAGCAAGTCGACGCCCTCGCCGGTCATCGCCGACAGGCGAATACGGCGCTCGCCGTCCGACTCCTCCGATGCGGCCGGCACGCCGCACAGATCGATCTTGTTGAACACGATGACGCGCGCGAGCTTCGGGGGCAGCCGTTCGAGGATGCGGACATCCTCAGGGGAGACGCCCGTCCTCGCGTCGACGACGAGCAGCAGCACATCGGCCCGCTCGATCGCGTCCCAGGTGCGGGCAATGCCAAATCGCTCGACCGTGTCGGTCGTGTCGCGCAAGCCAGCGGTGTCGATGATATTCATCGGCACGCCTTCGACTTGGATCGCCTGGCGAACCGCGTCTCGCGTCGTTCCGGGGATATCGGTCACGATGGCCACATCTTCGCCGGCGAGCTTGTTGAGCAGGGACGATTTGCCGACGTTCGGCTGCCCCGCGAGCACCACCTGGATGCCCGCGCGCAACACGCTGCCCCGGCGCGCCTGCTCGAGCGCCCGGCGCAATTGCTCGCGGAGACCTTCGAGCCGCACCTCGGCCTGGAGACGGTGTTGGGCGTCGATGTCCTCCTCCGGAAAGTCGAGCGTCGCCTCCACCAGCGCCCGCAGCTCCAGCAGCTGGTCCGCGAAGCCGCGGACCAGCTGTGAGAACTCCCCGCGAAGCGAGCGCAGCGCGCAACGCGCGGCGGTCTCCGTCGCAGCGTCGATCACGTCCGCGACGGCTTCGGCCTGCGCAAGATCCAGCTTGTCGTTCAGAAACGCGCGTCGCGTGAACTCGCCGGGCTCCGCGAGGCGCGCTCCGAGCTCGATGCACCGCCGCAAGAGCATCCGCAGCACCACCGGGCCGCCGTGGCCGTGAAGCTCGAGGACGTCTTCCCCCGTATAGGAGGACGGCGCGGCGAAGTAAAGGGCGAGACCCTCGTCGATCGGTCGCCCGTCCGCTCCCCGGAACACCGCGCGCACCGCGGACCGCGGCGGGGGCCGCCTCCCGAGCAGGGCACTCACGAAAGGCTGGAGCTTCCTCCCCGAGATGCGGACGATACCGATGCCCGCGCGACCTTGCGCGGTGGCAACGGCGGCGATCACATCGGTGTCGGGGGACATGTCTGCGGGAAGCCGCCTGCCCGCGAACGGACGGCGCCTCCGTACGCGATGTCGGTCAGCGCTTAGGCGGCTTCTTGGCTTCGATCATGCGGGTGATCTGCCACTGCTGGGCAATCGACAGGATGTTGTTCACGAGCCAATAGAGCACCAGGCCCGACGGAAAGAAGAAGAACATCACGCCGAATACGAACGGCATGATCAGCATGACCTTCGCCTGGACGGGATCCGGCGGCGTCGGGTTCATTCTCGTCTGCAGCAGCATGGACGCCATCATCAGCGCGGGCAACACGTAATATGGGTCCTCGGCCGACAGGTCAGTGATCCAGCCGTAGAACGGCGCGTGGCGCAGCTCGACGCTCGCGAGCAACACCCAGTAGAGCGAGATGAACACGGGAATCTGGACGACGATCGGCAGGCAGCCGCCGAGCGGGTTGATCTTCTCCGTCTTGTAGAGCTCCATCATCGCCTGGTTCATCTTCATGCGGTCGTCGGCGTATTGCTCGCGGAGCTTGGCGAGCCTCGGCGTGACGAGCTTCATCTTGGCCATCGAGCGGTAGCTCGCGGCCGACAGCGGGAAGAAGAGCAGCTTGATGCAGATGGTCAGGAGAATGATGGCGAGACCCCAGTTGGCGAGCCAACCATGGAAGACCTTGAGCACCCAGAACAGGGGCTCGGCGATGATGGTGAGCATGCCGTAATCGACGACCCGATCGAGCCCGGGCGCAATCGCTTTCAGCTTGTCCTGATACTCGGGGCCCGCGTACATCGGCACCGTGACGCTGGCCGTGCCACCCGCCTCGATGGGTCCCACCGGGATCTTCACGCCGACCGAATAGAAGTCGTCACCCAGCTTCTGCGCGTAGAACTCGCGCTGCACCTTGTCCCCGGGCAGCAGCGCTGCGACGAAGTAGTGCTGCACCATCGCGGCCCAGCCGTTGTCGGCCGACTTGGCCGTAAACTTGCCCTTGTCGATGTCGCTGAAGGCGACTTTCTGGAACTTGTCCTGATTCGTGTAGAACGCCGCGCCGGTGAAGGTCTTCACCATGTTGGGATCGCCCGCGGGCGCCTTGTCGTCTCGCGTCAGCTGGAAATAAGCCGTGGTGGAGACGGGCGCGGAGGAGCCGTTGACGATGTCCTCGCCGACGTCGATGAAGTAGCTCGAACGGCGGAACGTCAGCGTCTTCACCACTCTCACCCCGGAAGGGGTCCGGGCTTCGAGCCTGACGTCCACCTTGTCGGCGCCCGGGGCGAGCTCGAATTCCTTCGCCGACGCCGCGAAAACCGAGCGGTGATAAGGCAGCCCTCCCGTGAGCCCGCTCTCCGCCGCGTAGCGGTGGTCCTTGTCGAACAGCACGAAGTTCTTCGTGCTGTCGAGCGTGCTCTTGTGCTGCAGAAGCTCGAGATAGACGATGTCCCCGCCCGTCGTGCTCACGCGGGCCAGCATCGTGTCTGTGCGCACCGTGAGCAACTCACCGGGCGCCTCGGCGCCCGCGCCCGGGACCGTCTCGGGCTTGGCCGCGCTACCGGCTTTCGAAGCCGCAGGCCCGGGGACACCGGTCGGCGCTGCCGCGGCTGCTGGCGCGGGCGGCGGCCGACTCTCCTTTTGCCACGCCTCCCAAAGCAGGAGCAGCGAAAACGAAAAGACGAAGAAAAGGATCAGCCGCTGGGTATCCATCCGCAGTTCGCAGTCGAGATCGTTTCAGGCGTTTTCTTGTTCGCAATGTGGGACGGGATCATGGCCGCCGGGATGCCACGGATGGCATCGGGCGAGGCGCCTAATGGCGAGCCAGCTCCCGCGGAGCGCGCCCCAATGCTCGATCGCCTCGAGCGCGTATGCCGAGCACGACGGGTGAAATCGGCACTGCAGCCCGAGCATCGGGCTCACGGCGTATCGATACGCTCGCAGCAGCGTGGAGAGCACGGTCTTCACGGAAGTTTCGCCAGCAGTTGCGCCACCACGTCGCTCACGAGCTCAACGGGCTTATCGGTCACTCGTACGAGAATGTCGCGGCTTCCCAGGCGCTCTCGATTCAGTCGGAACCATTCTCGCAGCACACGGCGGATTCGATTGCGGTCGACGGCTCGCGGCACGACGCGCCGCGGAATGATCATGCCCAGGCGCGGGCACTCGAGCGCATTGACTCGGGCCTGCACCCAGACGCCCGAGCGCCTCAGGCCCTTGCCTGCCGCTAGCAGCGCCTCGATGTCCTCGCCGCGCAGTCTTTGTTCGCGGGAATAGCGCCGCGTGTCGCTCAAACGACCCCGAGGCGCGCGCGCCCTTTCGCGCGGCGCGCGCGGATCACCGCGCGGCCTCCGCGGGTGCGCATCCGTACCAGAAATCCGTGCGTGCGCTTCCGGCGACGCACCGAGGGGTGCAAAGTGCGTTTCATGAAACGTCTTCCTCAAGG
>DATDMW010000098.1:0-6267 GCA_036518595.1 Burkholderiales bacterium | reverse complement strand
GGTGTGCTTGGCGAGCGCGACGTGCATCTGTCCCGTGCGCCGTCCGAGCGTGCTCGCGAGCACGAGGAAGGCGGCGTGCGGGCTGTCGGCGTCGCCGCCCGGCGCGACCGGAGCGACGCTCGCCGCGGGCCCCGGCGCGGCCGGCTCGCCCAGCGTCCGCTCGAGCGAAGTCGCGGCGAGGCTCGCCTCGAGGTAGCGGCCGAGATACTCGATCGTGTAATTCCAGCCGCTGCCCTGGTTCTCGACGTACTTGTGCAGGACCGCGAGCGCGAAGGTGCGGCCGTCGTCGCCGACGTGCTCGAGCGCGCCCATGAGCGGCGCGATGTGCGGGAAGGGCGAGACCTCGGTGAGGAACTTGCCGATCTCGATCTCGGGGTTGATGCCCTCGCGCACCAGCCGGTAGCCCTTGAGCACGAGCGAGTTCCCGAGGATCGCCATGGTGTTGCTCTGCTCGAAGGACGGGTGGCTCACCGCGAAGCCGCTCGGGTCCATGCCGACGAAGGCGCTCGTGCCCCAGAACACGAGGCGCCCGCTCGGCAGCCGGCGCTCCTCGCCCGAGCGCATGCTCGCGACGATGGAGTGGCAGAAGGCGTCGTCCCAGAAAGCGTCGTAGAGGATGCCGACGCGGGCGCGCTGGCGCACGCGCGCCACCGCGGCGTGCATCAGCGCCTGCAGCCGCTCGTAGTCGCCGTCCTCCCACCCGATCGCGACGGGCAGGAAGTAGCTCTGGCGCGTGCCGTCCATGTAGTGCACGTGCGCCACGGTCAGCAGCCAGTTGCCCCCGGGCGGGGCGCTCCACTCGTCGTGCTCGGTGATCTCGGTGCCGGCGAGATCGCGGCCCTTGCCCGCGAACCAGCGTTGCGAGGCGAGGAAGGTGGGCAGCGCCTCGCGCTCGAGCTGCTGGCGCTGGCGCTGCGCCATCAGGCTGCGCAGGTCGTTGCGCGTCTGCGCCTCCGAGGTGAGGATCGCGCGCAATCCCTCGGGAATGACCAGGATCGGCATCTCCTTGCGCGTCGGGCGCTCGTCGTGCCAGGACGGGATCTTCGCGACCGTCGCCAGCTCGAACCAGTAGAAGCCCCACGCAGGCAGCGTCAGCAGGTAGGGCAGCTCGCCGATCGGGGGAAACGGCGTGCGCCCGAGCAGCTCGACCGGGATGCGGGTGCGGTACTCGCGCAGGTCGAGCTCGACCGGCTGGCTCGAGCGCGAGAGGTTCGCGACGCAGAGCAGCGTCTGGTCGCCGTACTCGCGGATGTAGGCGAGGATCTTGCGGTTGCCCACGCGCACGAAGCGCAGCGAGCCGCGCCCGAACGCAACGTGCGCCTTGCTCACCGTCAGCATGCGCCGCGTCCAGTTGAGCAGCGACGAGGGGCTGCGCGCCTGCGCCTCGACGTTCACCGCCTGGTAGCCGTAGATCGGGTCCATGATCGGCGGCAGGTAGAGGCTCTGGGGATCCGCGCGCGAGAAGCCGGCGTTGCGGTCCGGGCTCCACTGCATCGGCGTCCGGACGCCGTGGCGGTCGCCGAGGTAGATGTTGTCGCCCATGCCGATCTCGTCGCCGTAGTAGATGATGGGCGAGCCGATCAGCGACACGAGCAGGCTGTTCACCAGCTCGATCTGGCGCCGGTTGTTCTGCAGCAGGGGCGCGAGGCGCCGGCGGATCCCGAGGTTGAGGCGCGCGCGCGCGTCGGTGGCGTAGGTGCGGTACATGTAGTCGCGCTCGCGCTCGGTCACCATCTCGAGCGTGAGCTCGTCGTGGTTCCTGAGGAAGCACGCCCACTGGCAGTTGTCCGGGATCTCCGGCGTCTGCGACATGATGTCGATGATCGGGTAGTGGTCCTCCTCGGCCACCGACATGTAGATGCGCGGCATCAGCGGGAAGTGGTACGCCATGTGGCACTCGTCGCCGTTGCCGAAGTACTCGCGCACGTCCTCGGGCCACTGGTTCACTTCCGCGAGGAAGAAGCGGTTCTTGTAGTGCTTGTCGAGCTCGCGGCGCATGTGCCGCAGCACCGCGTGCGTCTCGGGCAGGTTCTCGTTGCTGGTGCCGTCGCGCTCGCACAGGTACGGGATCGCGTCGAGGCGCATCCCGTCGACGCCCATGTCGAACCAGTACTGCATCACCTTGAGCACCGCGCGCACGACGTGCGGGTTGTCGAAGTTGAGGTCGGGCTGGTGCGAGAAGAAGCGGTGCCAGTAGTAGGCCTTCGCCACCGGGTCCCAGGTCCAGTTCGAGTTCTCGGTGTCGGTGAAGATGATGCGCGTGCCTTCCCACTTCTTCGCCGTGTCGCTCCAGACGTAGTAGTCGCGCTTCTTCGAGCCGGCGGGCGCCGCGCGCGCCGCCTGGAACCAGGGATGCTGGTCGGAGGTGTGGTTGATGACGAGCTCGGTGATGATCTTCAGGTCGCGCCGGTGCGCCTCGCGCACGAAGTTGCGGAAATCGGCGAGCGTGCCGTAGCTCGGGTGCACGCCGCGGTAGTCGGAGATGTCGTAGCCGTCGTCCTTGAGCGGCGAGGGATAGAACGGAAGGAGCCAGATCGTGTTGACCCCGAGCTCCTTGATGTAGTCGAGCTTCTCGGTGAGCCCGGGAAAGTCGCCGATGCCGTCGCCGTTCGAGTCGTAGAACGCCTTGACGTGCAGCTCGTAGACGATCGCGTCCTTGTACCAGAGCGGATCGTCGCGCCACGCCTTCTGCGCCGGGCCTTCGGATTGTCCCAGCTGCTCCTGGTTCTGCATTTCCATGAGCGGCCTAGACCTGTTCCGAAATGCGGGTACCGGGAACGACCCGGAAGACGTGCGCGGGAATGTCGTGCGGCCGCAGCTCGAGATAGTTGCGCGGGCCGTTCCAGGTGTAGCGCGCGTCGGTGAGGAGGTCGTGGACCTCGAACGGCGGCGTGTCGACGCCGAGCTCGCCCAGCGCGAGGTCGACCCAGCCCGACTGCACGTTGCGCGGGTCGAGGTTGACCGCGACGAGGATCGCGTTCGAGAGGTCGGCGCTGGTCTTCGAGTAGCAGAGGATCTGGTCGTTGCCGACCGGGTGGAAGCGCAGGCGCCAGTCGTCGTGCAGCGCGGGATTCTCGCGCCGGATCCGGTTCACCTTCGAGATCAGCCCCCGCAGGCTGTCGGAGCGCTCGAGGTGCCAGTCGCGAACCTGGTACTTCTCGGAGTCGCGGTACTCCTCGCTGCCGCTCTCGAGCGGCACGTGCTCCTGCAGCTCGAACGCGGGGCCGTAGATGCCGTAGTTCGCCGACAGCGTCGCCGCGAGCACGAGCCGCGACATGAACGCCGCGCGCCCGCCCGTCTGCAGCGCCGCCGTGAGGATGTCGGGCGTGTTCGGCCAGACGTTCGGCCGGAAGTACTCCCGCGAGGGCGATTGCGACAGCTCGGTGAAATACTCGGTCAGCTCGCCCTTCGCGTTGCGCCAGGCGTAGTAGGTGTACGACTGCGAGAAGCCGAGCTTCGCCAGGCGATGCATCACCTTCGGCCGCGTGAAGGCCTCGGACAGGAAGATCACCTCGGGGTGCTCGCGCTTGATCTCGGCGATCGCCCATTCCCAGAAGGCGAAGGGCTTGGTGTGCGGGTTGTCGACGCGGAACACGCGCACGCCCTGCGCGATCCAGTGCAGGAACACGTCGCGCAGCTCGTGCCACAGCGCGGACCACGACTCGCTCTCGAAGTCGAAGGGATAGATGTCCTGGTATTTCTTCGGCGGGTTCTCGGCGTACTGCACCGAGCCGTCGGGCCGGTGCCGGAACCAGTCCGGGTGCGCCTTCACGTAGGGATGGTCGGGCGAGGCCTGGAACGCGATGTCGAGCGCGACCTCGATCCCGCGCGCGCGCGCTGCACGCACCAGGCGCCGGAAGTCCTCGGCCGTGCCGAGCTCGGGATGGATCGCCTTGTGGCCGCCCTCGGCGGAGCCGATCGCCCACGGGCTGCCGGGATCGCCGGGTCCCGAGACGACCGCGTTGTTCGGGCCTTTGCGCTTGGTCGTGCCGATCGGGTGGATGGGCGGGAAGTAGAGCACGTCGAAGCCGAGCGCCTCGACGTACGCGAGCTGTGCCTCGACGTCGCGGAACGTGCCGTGACGCCCTCCGCCCGCGGCGCTGCGCGGGAACATCTCGTACCAGCTCGAGAAGCGCGCGAGCGGCGGATCGACGCGCAGCGAGAGCACCGGCTCGAAGGTCGTGATCGTGGCGCGGTCGGGATAGGCGGCGACCAGGGCCTCGAGCGAGGGATCGTTCGCGAGCGCGCGCCGGTCCTCGAGCGACGCGCCGCCCGCGAGACGCTCGCTCCACTCCTCCAGCCGCTTCGCGTCGGCGCCGCGCGCGCGCTCGGCGGCCGCGCCGACGATCATCGCGCCGGCCGCCAGCGACACCGCGACGTCCTCCGCCGCCGTCCAGCGCGCGAGGTCGCGCCGCCACGACGCGAACGGATCGGCCCAGGCGGCGATGGTGTACTCGTAGACGCCGATCTCCGGCACCGGGAACTCGCCGCGCCAGCGGTCGTTCACGAGGAAGCTCATCGGCGTCTCGTTCCAGCGCTTGCCGCCCTGCTTGCGGTGGAGCAGCAGCGCGCGCGGCACGTCGTGGCCGTCGACGAAGACGTCGGCCTCGACGGTCACGGCGTCGCCCGCGCAGCGCTTCGCCATGAAGCGCCCGTGGTCGACCATCGGGGTGATCGCCTCGACCACGGCGCGTTTCTTGCCGTCCGCGACGCGCGGAAGCGCGCGCGTCTCCTCCCTCTCTCTTCCTTGAGCGAGAGGGCCGGGGGTGAGGGTCGGCGTGTCCTGGCTCCTAGCTTTCACTTTCGAAGATCACCACGGAAAGGGGCGGCAGGGTCAGGCTGAGCGAGAACGGCCGCCCGTGCGCGGCTTCCGCGCGCGCGTGCACGCCGCCCGCGTTGCCCATGCCGCTGCCGAAATAGCACGACGCGTCGCTGTTCAGCACCTCGCGCCACCATCCGCCGCGCGGCACGCCGAGCACGTAGCCCCAGCGCGGCACCGGCGTCAGGTTGCAGACCACGAGCACGGTGGGCGCGTGCGAGCGCGGCTTGCGGATGTAGGAGAGCACGCTGTTCTGCGCGTCGTTGTGATCGATCCACTCGAAGCCGGCGGAATCGAAGTCCTGCTCGTAGAGCGCCGGCGCCGAGCGATGGTAGCGGTTCAGGTCGCGCACCCAGTCGCGCACGCCGCGGTGCTCGGCCCAGTCGAGCACGTGCCACTCGAGGCTCTGCTCGTGCGTCCACTCGCGCCGCTGCCCGAACTCGCCGCCCATGAACAGCAGCTTCTTGCCGGGGTGCGTCCACATGTAGCCGAAGAGCGCGCGCAGGCCAGCGAACTTCTGCCAGTCGTCTCCCGGCATCTTGCCGATCAGGGAGCCCTTGCCGTGCACGACCTCGTCGTGCGAGAGCGGCAGCACGAAGTTCTCGGTGAATGCGTACCAGGCGCTGAAGGTGAGCTGGCCGTGGTGGAACTTGCGGTGCACCGGGTCCTTCGAGAAGTACGACAGCGTGTCGTGCATCCAGCCCATGTTCCACTTCATGCCGAAGCCCAGGCCGCCCATGTACACGGGGCGCGACACCGCGGGCCACGCGGTCGACTCCTCGGCGATCGTCTGCACGTCGGGATGGTGCCGGTAGACCGCCTCGTTCAGCTGCTGCAGGAAGGTGACCGCGTCGAGGTTCTCGTGGCCCCCGTGCACGTTGGGCACCCATTCGCCGGGCTTGCGCGCGTAGTCGAGATACAGCATCGACGCGACCGCGTCGACGCGCAGGCCGTCGATGTGGTACCGGTCGAGCCAGAAGAGCGCGCTCGAGGCGAGGAAGGCGCGCACCTCGTGCCGGCCGTAGTTGAAGATGCAGCTTCCCCACTCGGGATGGAAGCCCTGGCGCGGATCGGCGTGCTCGTACACGTGCGTGCCGTCGAACTCCGCGAGGCCGTGCGGATCGTTCGGGAAATGCGAAGGCACCCAGTCGAGGATCACGCCGATGCCGTTCTGGTGCAGGACGTCGACGAGATACATGAAGTCCTGCGGCGTCCCATAGCGCGCGGTCGGGGCGAAGTAGCCGGTGGTCTGGTAGCCCCACGAGCCGTAGAAGGGATGCTCGGTCACCGGCATCAGCTCGACGTGCGTGACCCCCATCTCCTTCACGTCGGCGGCGAGCGCGCGCGCGCGATCGCGGTAGCCGAGGACGCGGTGCGGCGTGTCCGGGCTGCGCCGCCACGAGCCGAGGTGCACCTCGTACACCGAGATCGGCGCGTCGAGCGCGTTC
>DATDMW010000097.1:0-21428 GCA_036518595.1 Burkholderiales bacterium | reverse complement strand
CGAACGCGAGCTTGCCGGGGTTGGCCTTGTCGTAAGCGACGAGCTCGGACAGCGTCTTCGCCGGCACGCTCGGGTGTGCGAGCACGAAGAAGGGTCCTTTGGCGACCATGGCGACGGGCGCGAAGTCCTTCACCGGGTCATAGGGCAGCGACTTGAAGGTGTACGGATTGGTCACGAGCGCGGCCGCCGTCGCGAAGAACAGCGTATAGCCGTCGGGCGCCGAGCGCGCGGCGGCCTGAGCGCCGATGATGTTGCCGCTTCCCGGACGGTTGTCGACCACGAACTGCTGTCCGAGCGCATTTCCGAGGCGGTCCGTCACCAGCCGGCAGATCGTGTCGGGCGCGCCGCCCGCGGCCTGCGAGACGATGACCTTCACGGGACGCGTGGGCCACGACTGCGCGTGCGCCACCTCGACCGCTGCCAGGAGCGCCGTGACGATGAAGGGCCGGAGTAGTTTCCTGTTCATCGCTTTCTCCTCATCCCAGCTCCACGATCTCCTGCGGGAAGCGGTGCAGCTTCTCCGCCGGGCCCGAGGCGCCGATCAGCCAGTTGTCGCAGCACCAGCTGAAGGTGCGCTCGGTGACGTAGGTCGGGTGGCAGACCATGTTCATGTTCTTCTCGATCGTCATCGTCTCGTCGTGGCGTACGAGCGGACGCTCGACCATGTCGTAGCCCTGGCCGTGCGCGTGCAGGCGCCGCTCCTCGGGCCGCTTGCTGCGCTTCATGAAGGCGTTGTACTCGGCGAAGATCTCGCTGCACTTCGCGCCCGGGCGCATGAGCGAGAGCGTGAACTTCTGCGCCTCGAGCACGAAGGCGAACTCGTCCTTCATCTCCTGCGAGGCCTTGCCGAGCACGCAGGTGCGGCCGAGCTCGGTGTAGAAGCCGCCCGGGCCGTTGTTCTCGATCAGCAGCGTGAACTGGTCGCCCTCGCGCAGGACGCGGTTCTGCTGGTAGCGGTTCGCAAACGGCGCCGATACGCCCACCGGCGCCGACGCCGCGAGGAACAGCCCCTGCTCGCTTCCGAACTTGTGCCCGATCTGCTCGGCGATCGCGGCCACCTCGATGTCGCGCATGCCGGCATGGATGTGCCGGAACGCCGCCTCCATGCACGCGTCCTGCATCGCGGCGGTGCGGCGGATGAGCTCGAGCTCCTCCTCGCTCTTCACCGCCTTGATCCAATCGACGAGGTCCGAGGCGTCGACGAACCTGGCGCGGCTGAGCTTGCGCTGCAGGTAGTCGCCGAACGCGAACGACATCGCGCCGCGGCCGACGAGGCCGATCGTGCCGCCGGCGTACTTCGCGAGCGCCTTCTCCGCGAGCCGCGCGTCGTACTCGGCGGTGTACGGGCACGACGCGTACGCGGGCGACCCGACGAAGCGCGCGACGCCGCGCCTTACGCCGTCGCCCTCGGCGGGCAGCTCGCGCTCCAGGCCCATCGGTCCCTGGCCGATCACGGTCATGCGCTCGTCGCGCGGGAAGACGACCGTCGCCGGATAGCCGTTCGTGGCGGGCACGTCGGTGAACCATTTGACGTAGCCGCCCATCCAGTCGTTGCTCGCCTGCATCACGAGAGCGTCGATGCGGCGCTCGGTCATGGCGGCGCGCACCGCGGCCCAGCGCCGCTCGAGCTCGCGCGTCGAGATCGCGCAGTTCAGACGCTCGTTGAGGCGCTCGCTGGCCATCAGTGCCTCACGACGTTGACCATGCCGGCGAGGTCGCCGGCGAGCCACCGGCGCATGTTCTCCTCGACCACGGGGAGCGCGTAGCGCGGATAAGCGTCGAAGAAGCCGCCCTGGTGCTGCGTGACGAGCACGTTGTCCATGTCCCAGAGCGGCGAATCGGCGGGCAGCGGCTCCTCCGCGAAGACATCGAGCGCGGCCCCGGCGAGCTTCTTTGCGCGCAGGGCTTCGACCAGCGCCGCCTCGTCGACGATGCCGCCGCGCGCGAGGTTGACGAGGCAGGCGCCGGGCTTCATGGCCGCGAAGATACTCGCGTTCACGATATTGCGCGTGGCCTCCGAGTACGGCGTCAGGAGCACCAGGAAATCGAGCTCGCTCACCGCGCGCTCGAGCGCGTCGCGCCCGACCATGGCGTCGAAGCCCGGGGCTTCGCGCCGATGCGACGTGATGCCCACTACGCGCATCCCGAATGCCTTGCACTTCGGCGCGAGCTCGAGCGCGATCGCGCCGACGCCGAAGATCCCGACCGTCTTGTCCTTGAGCAGGCTCGCCGGGAAGCGCTCCCAGCGGTGGGCGCGCTGCAGCCGCATCGAGCGCGGCAGGTCGCGCGCGAGCGCGAGCATCGCCGCGAGCGCGGCCTCCGACACCGGGCCGCCGTGCAGGCCGTGCATGTTGGTGACCATGACGTCCTTCCCGAGCGCCGGCTGGTCGACGATGCCGTCGACGCCCGTGCCGAGCGCCTGCACCCACTTCAGGCGCTTCGCCTTGTCGAAGACATGCGGCGCCACCTGCACGCCGAAGGTGATGAGCACGTCGGCGTCGCCGATGTAGGGATCGACCTTGCTGTGGTGGTCGACCATGTCGACCTGGACCCCGGGAAAGGCCTCGCGCAGACGCTCGACGTACTGCCGGCGCACCGGCTCCGGGAGGGTCAGGACGAGCAGGACGTTCGCCATCGAGTGGGGCCGGCGGGAAAAATTCCCGAACACGTTCATTTTCAAATCCGGCTTCCCGCCTTGTCAAGGCGGGGCCGCGGGCGCACGCATGACGGGGCGCTGACACCGGGGAAACCCGGATCGCAGGGCAAATTGCACATCAAAACGCCCGTTACGCCCTATGGCGGGGTCATATTCGACCGGCACGCAACTTGCTGACTGTCCGGCAGGAACTGACACTTACGTAGGGGAGGCAGTCATGGCCACCGTGATCACGATCAGCGGCGCGGACAAGACCGGCGCTCTGGCGCGGCTTTACAGCTTTTTCGCGCGCAAGGGCTACGGCGTACGCGGGCACCAAGTGAGCGAGTCGGACAGCGGCAAGCTGCTGAGCATCAGCATCGACGCCGCGCGCATCGACCGCGAGGCGCTGTCGGCCGAGATCCACGAGCTCAGTCCGGATTATGCCGTGGTCGGCGTCGTGGCCGAAGGGACCGATACCGCCGCGACCCAGAAGAAAACGCAGCCCGACGCGGCCGCGCTCAAGGAGATCGCGGCGAGCTTCCCGAAGATCGCCGGGCTCGTGGAGAAGTACGCCGAGGGCTTCGATTTCGGCGTTCGCGACCTGGAGTTGTTCGCAGCGGGCAAGAAGCTCGGTTCGTACCACTACAAGAAGGAATGGTCGCTGGGCGCGCCGCTGAAGATGCCGGTGGCGCTGCGGCGCACGCTCGTGCCGGCTCTCGAGAAGATGTGCCAGGTCGAGGCGAGCGACGAGGAGGTGGTGCTGAAGGATAGCCCCTTCTGCGGCGGCGACCGGCTGCGGTGCTGCTGCGAGTTCGTCACCGGTTTCATGCAGGGTTTCCTGGACGCGGGTCCCGGCTCCGCCGGCAGCCGCGTGCAGAAGACGGGTTGCAAGGCGCAGGGAGGTCCGCACGCCGCGTACGCGATCAAGTACTCCGCGTGACGGCGAGGCGGTTTTCGGATCAATCCAGAAGGGAGGAAGCACGATGGGCGAAATTCATTATCAACCGTTGCTCGTGGCGCTGTCGTACGTGATCTCGGTGCTCGGGTCCTACACCGCTCTGCGGCTCGCAGTCGCGATCCCGCAGGCGCAGGACCGGGTGTCGGCCATCGGCTGGACGATCGGCGCGGCGACCGCGCTGGGCGGCGGCGCGATCTGGTCGATGCACTTCATCGGCATGAACGCAGCCGACATGGGCATGCCGGTGGCGTACGACGCCACGCTGACGTTCGCGTCGCTGGTGCTGGCGATCCTGGCGCCCGGCGTCGGTCTTTACTTGGTCGGCCGCGGGCAGGGCAGCGTCGTCAAACTGGTGCTCGCGGGGATCTTCACCGGTCTCGGCGTCGCGGTCATGCACTACACGGGCATGGCGTCGATGATCATGCCGGCGACGATCAACTACGACCCGAACCTGTTCAAGCTGTCCCTGGTGATCGCCGTCGCGGCCGCGACGGTGGCGTTCTGGCTGGCGTTCAACCTGCGCGGCAACCTGCAGCGCTTCGGGAGCGCGCTGGTGATGGGCGTCGCCGTGTGCGGCATGCACTACACCGGCATGTACGCCCTGCGCCTCGAGCACGCGGCCCAGGCCAGCGGGTCGGGCGTGTACCTGCCGCCCTCGGCGATGGGGTACACGATCTTCGCCATCACGGCGGTGCTGATGCTGCTGCTGCTCGTGTTCAACGCCTGGCGCGTGCAGCAGGAGATGTCGGAAGAGATCGCGTAAGTCTCCGGCGCACCGGAGAAAGCCCGGCCTCGAGCCGGGCTTTTTTTTGGGCGTAAAATCGGGCGAACCTGCCGCAGCCGCGGCGCGAGGAGGCCCGATGAACAAGCCCGAACGGATCCCCACCACGCAGGCGGAAGAGCACGTCGTCGGCGGCGTGCGGATGCCCCGGCCGTTCCGCATTCGCCGCCTCGGGCACTTCGGCGTCAATGTCGCCGATCCCGAGCGCAGCAAGGACTTCTATTGTCGGCTGCTCGGCTTCCGGGTGGCCGACCCGATCGACTTCGGCGAGCGCGTGCCCGAGGACCAGAAGGGCAGGACCGGGCCGACGGTCGGCTATTTCGCTCGGCACGGCACGGATCATCACTCGTTCGTGTTTTTCCCGAAGCGCACGCTCGAGTCGTTCCGTCCGACCGCGCGCACGCCGAGCGGCACGGTGAACCAGATCACGTGGCAGACCGGTTCGCTGCAGGAGGTCTCGGACGCGTTCGACTGGTTTACGCGGCGCGGCAAGCCGATCCACCGCGCCGGCCGCGATCTCCCCGGATCCAACTGGCACTTCTACCCGCCGGACCCGGACGGCCACACCAACGAGCTGTACTACGGCATCGAGCAGATCGGCTGGGACGGCTACTCGAAGCCGCGCGACATGTACGGCGTGCGCTACGCCAAGCCGCCGCAGCTGCCGCACAAGTCCGAGTACGCCGAGGTCATGCAGGCGACGCAGGACGGCATTCCGATCGAAAAGGGAACGCGCGCCGCGGATCTCGGGCGCGAGGAGAAGCACGACGTCGGCGGGATCCTCCTCGCCCGGCCGTTCAAGATCGAGAAGATCGGGCCGGTGCGGCTGTTCGCCCAGGACATGGACGCGATGGTCTCGTTCTACCGCGACGACCTCGGGCTGTCGCTCACCGAAGAGGTGAACTACAAGGGCCACACGTGCTACTTCCTGCGCGCGAACACCGAGCACCACACGATGGCGCTGTACCCGGTGGCGCTGCGCGAGGAGCTCGGCCTGAGATCGGATACAACGCTGATGTCTTTCGGGCTCCGACTCGGCAGCTACCGGCAGCTGCGCGACGCGGTCGCATTCCTGAAGCAGAACGGGGTGACGATAAAGTACCTGCCGCCGGAGCTCTTCCCCGGCATCGACTACTGCGCTTTCGCCATCGACCCGGACGGCTTCGCCTTCCAGCTCCACTACTACATGGAGCAGGTCGGCTGGGACGGCAAGCCGCGCCCCGCGTCGCAGCGGCCGAAGATCGACAACGCCAAGTGGCCCGAGACCGTGGAAGGCAGAAGCGACAGTTTCCTCGGCGAGGTCTACATGGGGCCGCTCGGATAGTCGATGAAGAAGCTCCACCGCATCGCAGACTCGAAGAAGATCGCCGGCGTCTGCACCGGCCTGGGCCAGTACTTCGACCTGGATCCGGTGCTGTTCCGACTGGCCTTCGTGGTGTCGGTTTTCTTCGGCGGAGTCGGGATACTCGCGTACCTGGTGATGTGGATCCTCGTCCCCGAAGCGCCGGGGCAGGTTTCTGCGCCGACGTCTACCAAGCGCCTGCACCTCTCGAGCGCCGACCGCAAGATCGCCGGCGTGTGCGGCGGCCTGGGCGAGTGGCTCGACATCGATCCCGTTTTCGCGCGCGTCGCCTTCGTGCTGCTCGCGTTGGCGGGAGGCTTCGGCGTGCTGCTCTACGTCCTGCTCTGGCTGCTCGCGCCCCGCGCTCCGGCCGCTCCGGTCGCCGGTTGACCCCCACATCCCTCGATCCGAGGGATTTTTCACGCCGCGCCCGCGGCGCTGGCACCTGCCTTGCTCGATTGATCCCAAGCCCGGGTTAGCACAGGAAATCGGGCCCGGAGCGGCAATTCCCGGTCAGGGGTGTCGCGGTTTCAAACAAAGGAGCGGGGGAGCAATGAACAAGTTTGCCAAGTTTGTCACGGTACTGGGCGCTGCCGCGGTGTTCGGCTGCGCCGCGACGTCGCAGCAGAACGATTCCGAGTACGCGAAGTGGCAGCTGCTCGACGAATACGAGGCTTCGATGCCGGTGCTCGTGGGCTGGGGTGACTACGGCTCCGCCAGCCGTGTCGCGCTCGCGATCGCGATCCAGCGCAGCCAGCTGGAAGGCACGACGCCCGAAGTCTGCCAGGCGCTGTCGGAGTCGCGCGATCTTCAGCGCATGGCGTCGCGCAGCACCGAGGACCTCCAGGTGCTCGTCGGGATGCAGGATAGCGGTGCCGCGATGGCGGGCCCGCGCGCCACGTGCGCGCATGCCCAGGAAGTGGCCGCGCGCGGCCAGGAAGGCGGCTTCTGACCCTCTTTTCGGAGTCGAGCCGCGTTGCTAAACTGGCGGCTGACAACTTTGAAAGGAGGTGATCCCGTGAGAGACCCACAAGGCAGGACCGGTTTGGCGGCCTCGCACCGCGGATCCATCCGCAGTACCGGGGGCTCCGCCAGCCGCTAGGCCGGCGTGCCTTAGCAGGACAGACGCCCCGGAGAGCGATCTCCGGGGCGTTTTCATTTCGGGTCCGCCAGCTCCGCGAGCAGCCGCGAGAGCTGCACGTGCGCCACGAGCGCGTCCGGAACCGCCTCGATGATCTCACGGTAAGGCGCGGTGAACCCGACGTTGCCCTCGAAGCGCACCAGCGTCAGCAGGCGCTGGATCACCGCTCGCACTTCCTCGTCGACGTCCTTGTCGTCCACGGCCGAGAGCTCGTCGAGCCGCGCGATGAGCGAGGACAGCACGCGCAGCCACTCGAACGACGCATCCTCGAGAACGAGCTCGAGCAGCTCGCCGCGTGATTCCACCCGCCCGTGCTCGCGCTCGTAGCGGATGCGCTGCGCGTCGAGCAGCGACTTGTGCAGCCGCAGCAGGGCGTCGCGAAGGCGGTCGAGGGTCGGCGTGTCGATGAAAGTCATGGCGTCGCTTTTGGCCGGCAATCCGGTAAGACCGTACATTGGGGCGGCCGTTTCAAAAACAAAACGCCCCGGGGACCGGGGCGTTTTGCGACGCCGACTCGAATTTGGCGCTACTTCATCCGGTCCTTGATCTTCGCGAGCGCCGCGCGCGCGCACTCCTCGTCGAAGTTGCCGCCGGGAGCGCCGCTCACGCCGAGCGCGCCGATCGTCTCGCTGCCGGCGACGATCGCGACAGCGCCCTGCGCGTAGGTCACGTTGGGCAGCTGAGTCTGGGGGACGTTGCTCGGCGGGTTCTTCGCCAGTCGGTCGGCGATCGCCTTGGTCGTCTGCTCGTTCCGGGCGAGGCCCAGCGACGCGACGGTGTACGCCTTGTAGTACGAGTTGTCGACCGAGTGGATCGGCGAGCCGTCACCGCGAAGGAACGCCTGGCGCACGCCGTCGAGATTCACGACCACCGCGACCACCTTGTAGCCCTTCTGCGCGCATGCGGCCACGGCGTCGCCGACCAGCTCGTTGGCGAGCGCCGCGGAAAGCTTGTGCGTCGTGATGAGCCCCTGCGCCTGCGCGCCCGTTGCGGCGAAGGCGAGCGCCGCGAGCGCGGCTCCTGCGTGGATCTTCGACATGGGTCCCCTCCTGGGGGTTTGGCGGGACCGCAACGATACGTCAAAATCCCGAGCTCCGCCCGAGTCGCCGAAGCGCATGAATCGATCCGATCCGTCCACAGACCCCGGCCGCGTGCGCCTCGACAAATGGCTGTGGGCCGCCCGCTTCTTCAAGACCCGCAGCCTGGCGGCGCAGGCTGTCGACGGCGGCCGGGTGAAGCTGAACGGAGATCGCGCCAAGCCGTCGAAGGACGTGAAGCCCGGCGACCGCGTCGAGGTCGCCGCCGGGGAGCTGCGCTGGGACGTCGAAGTGCTGGCCGTCTCCGCCCGGCGCGGACCGGCGGTCGAGGCGGCGAAGCTCTACGCCGAGAGCGAGGAAAGCCGGCTGCGGCGCGAGCAGGCGCTGGCGCGGCGCCGGTCCGCGCCGCATCCGGCGCACGATGCGCGCGGCCGCCCGACGAAGCGCGATCGGCGCATGATCCGCCGCTTCACCGGCAGCTGAAGCCGGCGCGGGTCTGATCCAGATCAAGAACCGGACGGCCGGGCATCCTATCGTGCTGCTTTCCAACTTTTCCGGAGAACGGCAAATGGCGGGAGTGGATGTCCGATTCATCGACAAGGGTCCGATCGAGCTGAAGGGCAGCCTGGAGCTGCGCGACAACGACGGTCGGGCGCTGCAGAAGAAGGCCGGCGACGCGATCTACCTGTGCCGCTGCGGCGCGTCGAAGTCGAAGCCCTATTGCGACGGCGCGCACTCGGCCGTCGGGTTCGACGGCAAGCTCGCCTAAAGGGGCCGAATGATACGCAAGGGCGCCGCTACGGCGCCGAGCTTTCCGTCGTCCGGAAGAGCGCCGCGTTCTCGACGCTGATCGCGGAGTCTATGAAGTGGAAGCGCAGGACCGGCGGACGCTCTCCGCGTCCGCGCTGCAGCACCCGCGCCGGGGCGTCCATCAGCTTGATCTCGACCCGGTAATCGGGAAGGGTGCGCTCGAAATGCGGCAGGATGCGCTCGAGGTACTCGTACTGCTTGCGCTCGTCGCGAATCACGCCCATGGTCTCGAGCAGCGTGATCTTCTGGAAATGCTCGCCCGCGGGCTTGGCGTAGGTGACGATGCTGATGAAGCGGCGATAGCGGCCGCTCCAGGAGTCGCTCTGCTGCACGTAGCGGCCGTTCGAGAAGATGCCGTCCATGAAGTAGGTCAGCGTGAGGTTGCGCTTCGGCTGGCGCGACCACCCGAGCAACACGTCGTGAACGGTCGCCGAGAGGCATTCCTCGAGGTGCCCGCCGATCAGGTAGACGCGCGACGCGGGCACGTCGAAGCGGACCTCGCCGGTGGAGGACACCCAGTAGTCCGGGCTGCAGTCCTCCATGAAATACGCTTCCTCGGGGCGGTCGTCCTGCAGGTACACGACCGGCATGCGCGCTCCCTTGGCAAAGCGGATCGCCTCGTCGACGCCGAGCTTGGTCGCGATGCGCCCGTCGTCGTTCGAGGACGCGTGCGTCACGATCATCAGCGAGCCGCCCGTCAGGTGCACATCGGCGGGGTCCGTGAACGCGTGCTTCGGGCACGCCGCGAGCGCGGGCAGCGACACCCCGATGGCGACCGCTGCAGCGAAGATTTTCGCGAGCATGTTGGCTCTCCCTAACGCCATAGCCGAAATTTTATCAAGCCCGCACGCGCGGCGCGGGCTGTCAGCGAGATGTCAGAAGAGGGCCTAGAAGAGAGCCTAAAAGAGAGCCTAAAAGAGACTGAGGCTGACGCCGGCTGCCGGGGAATCCCCGACGCCGGGCGCGCCTCCCGCGCGGCACAGATTGCCCACGCGCACGCCGATCAGGCGCACCGCGCGCTCGAGCGGTATGCGGCCGAGCGCCTCGAAGGCCGCCTCGCGGATGGCGCCGGCGTCGCTCGTCGCGGCGGCGAGCGTCACGGCGCGCGTCACCGTCCTGAAATCGGCGGTGCGCAGCTTCACGCCGATGGTGCGGCCCGCGTATCCGTGCGAGCGCAGGTCGTCGGCCACCTGGGCGCACAGCTCGGCCAGCGTCCCGGCGACCTCGCCGCGGTCGCGCGTGTCGCGCTCGAAGGTGGTCTCACGGCTGCGCGACTTCGGCTCGCTGAAGGTCACGACCGGGCGCTCGTCGCGGCCGTGCGCGCTCTCGTGCAGCCAGCGCCCGTAGCTCGCGCCGAAGCGCTCGATCAGGCCCGCGAGCGGCTGCCGCGCGAGGTCGCCGATGGTGCGGATGCCGAGCCGCGCGAGCTTCGCCTCGCTCTTGGGGCCGACGCCGTTCAGTCGGCGCACGGCGAGCGGCCAGATGCGCGTCTCGAGGTCGGCGTCGGTGAGCACGGTGAGCCCGTCGGGCTTGTCGAGCTCCGAGCCGATCTTGGCGAGCAGCTTGTTGGGTGCGACCGCGATCGAGCAGGTGAGCGCGGTCGCGCGCAGCACGCTGTCCTTGATCGCGCGCGCGAGCGCGCCGGACTCGCCCGGGAGCTCGGTGAGGTCGATGTAGGCCTCGTCGATGCCGTTGTCCTGCACGACCGGCGCGACCTCGCGGATCGCCGCCTTGAACAGGCGCGAGACGCGGCGGTACTCGTCGAAGTCGACCGGCAGGAACACGCACCGCGGGCACAGCTCGTACGCGGTGCGCAGCGGCATCGCCGAGCGGATGCCGTAAGTGCGCGCCACGTAGTTCGCGGTGGTGACCACGCCGCGGCGCATGGGATCGCCGTCTCCGCCGATCGCGACCGGCTCCTCGCGCAGCTCGGGCCGGCGCAGCAGCTCCACCGACGCGTAGAACGCGTCCATGTCGAGATGCGCGATGCGGCGGGGGACCAATTCCGGGCTCCGTGCCCGGAATTCTAGCGCGTCAGGTACACCAGGCCCGGGGCGATGCAGCGCTCGCCGAGCTCGGACTGCCAGCGCGCGCCGGGCCCGAGCACGTGATCGAAGCGGTATTCGACGCCCCCGATGGCGACCGTCTCGAAGATGGTCGAGTCCATGTAGCGGCCGATCGGACGCTCGCAGCGCTCGGGCGTGTCGAAAGCCGGCGCCGGCAGCCTGCGCACGACCGCGGGCGCCGGGCGGCGCGGGGCTTCCGCCGCCTCCGCGTTTCCCGGCCGGCCGATGCCGTCCAGGGTCCACGTGAGGAGGATCACGAGCGTGCAGCCGATCAGCATGAGCAGCACGGGCGGGTTCTGGAGCAGGTCTTCCATGCATCCAGAATGGCCTTCCCCGCCGCCCGCGCTTTGATCCGGATCAAACTTTCGTCTGCAGCGCGGCCCCGCGCATGCGCGCGAGCGCCAGCGTGAGCCCGATGCCGACCAGGCACAGCGCGCTGGTCGCGACGTATCCCCAGCGGAACGCCCCGGCCGCGTCCTTGATCGCTCCGAGCGCCCAGGCGACCGTCAGGCCGCCGATGTTGGCGAACATGTTGCTGAAGCCCGTCGAGATGCCCGCGACGCGCTGGCCGAGGACCTCCACCGGGACGTAGAACAGCGGGCCGAAGTAGAACTGGATGAAGACCGCGTTCACCGCGACCACGAGCACGATCGCGGGCACCGATTCGACGACCACCAGCAGCGCGGACGTGCAGGCGAGCACGGCGAGCGAGCCGCCGATCACGAGCGGCGGGTTGCGCAGGCGGTCGGAGACGTAGCCGCCGATGGCGTTCGACGGCCCGGTGAGGACGAACGCCATCGCGGTGATCAGGCCGGCCGTCTTCAGCGACAGGCCGCGGTCGGCGACGAGCAGGGAAGGCAGCCAGAAGTGGAACGAGGTCGTCACGCCGAAGCGGACGAACTGGATGCCCGCGCACACCCACATGATCGGATAGCGCGCGAGGCCGAACGCGTCCAGCATGCCGACCGGGTGCCTGGGGCCGGCGGGCCGCTCCCGGCCGAAGAAGAAATAAGCGAATGCGGCGCCGACGCCGATCAGCGCAAACGCGATGAAGGGCGGGCGCCAGCCGTAGCGGTCGACGAGCAGGGGGCCGACGAGCGAGAGAAAGGTGTTTCCCGACACGCCGCCGATCACGAAGATTCCCATCGCGGTCGCCTTGCGGTCGGGCGGGAACCACGACGCGATCAGCGTCACGCCCGGCGCGAACAGCAGCGCGCGGAACACGCCCGACACGAGCTGGTTCGCGACCGCCGCCGGATACGAGTGGATCGTGCCGAAGTTGAGCGAGAGCAGCGTCGAGCCGAGGATGCCGATGAAGAACAGCCGCTTCGGGCCGAAGCGGTCGGTGAGATAGCCCGCGGGGATCTGGCCCAGCATGTAGGTGAACGTGGTCGCCGCCGACAGCGCTCCCGCCTGCGAGAACGTCATCCCGAAGTCCTCGCGGATCAGCGGCAGGAACAGCGCGATGCCGCCGACCGTGAGCGCCTGGAAGCCCTGGCAGAAGACGACCAGCGCGACCGTCGCGACGGCGTCGCGCCGCGTCGCCGGGACCGAGGTGGCCCGCGGCGTCACAGCTTCGGGATGCGCAGCGTCTTGCTGATCATCAGCGTCCCGGAGAGCGCGAACAGCAGCGCGAGCGGGTGCAGGTCCCAGGGACCGAGGGTCCAGGCGCCGCCCCACAGCTGCTCGCCGACGCGGCCCCGCCACGCGGCGAGCGCGAGCACCGCGACGAGGACGACGCTGGTCGGGATCGGCGTGCCTTCGAAGTAGGCGACCTTGCCGCTCTCATCGCCTCCCGCGAGCGCCTCGGCGGTGACGTTGTAGCGCGCAAGCCGCGCCACGCCGCAGCAGACGAAATAGAGCAGCACGATCCAGTCCCAGCCGCCGCGCAGGCCGGCCGCGAAGCCGAGCGCGGCCGGCGCGACGCCGAACGAGATGACGTCCGAGAGCGAATCGAGCTCGCGCCCCAGCGCCGAGTGCGTGTGGCGATGCCGCGCCACGCGCCCGTCGAGCACGTCGAAGGCGAACGCGGCCGGCGCGAGCGCCGCGGCGCCGAAGAAATACGCGGGCGCGGGACCCGCGACGTAGGCCATGGCGCAGAACACGGCCGCGACGCCGCACGCGGCATTCGCGAGCGTGAACGCATCGGCCAGGTGCAGGCCGCGGATCATCGAGAAATGCTTCGGCGGCTCGGCGGGCATGCCGCGGAGTGTAGCGTACTCGCGGCTTCGCTCTGCGCGCACGCCGAAGATCATCGACGCGGGCCGCGGCCGATTTCTGGTATCTTGCGGCGTTCCTTCGAGGAGATCTCCATGCCGCACAACCGCCGCCTGCTCCGCCTGATCGCCGTTGCCGTGCTGCTCGCCGCGCCCGGTGCGCGCGCGGCCGACCAGGGCTCCTCGAGCTTCGGCCTCTCGCTCGCGCCGGGACGCCAGCTCGACCAGACCTACACGGTCCTGTCGGGCCGCGTCGGCCACTACTTCGCGGACGACTTCGAGGGCAGCCTCGGGCTCGAGGCCTGGCGCGGCAAGGATCCTTCGATCTACAAGCTCGTCCCGGAGATCCGCTACACCGTGCCGACGAACCCGAGGGCAAGGCCGTACGGCGCGCTGTTCGTGTCGCGCACCTTCTATGACGGGCTGCCCGACAAGAACACGTTCGGGGCGCGGCTGGGCTTCGCGTTCACGATCAACCGCGGCGCGTCGCTCGGCGTCGGCATCGTCCACGAGCGCATCTCGGGTTGCGACGAAGGCACGTACCGCCACTGCAGCGATACCTGGCCCGAGGTCGGACTCAGCTTCGCGTACTAGGGCTCAGCCCCACACGAGCCGCGCCGTCTCGGCGACGCGCTCGAGCTTGCGCTTCTGGTCGTCCTCGCCGACGAGGTTGCCGGCGACATCCGAGCCGAACCCGCACTGCGGGCTGATCGCGAGGCGCTCGAGCGGCACGACCTTCGCCGCCTCGTCGATGCGCCGGCGCAGCTCGTCCACGGTCTCGAGCCGTGGCACCTTGGTGCTGACCAGACCGAGCACGATGATGCGGTCCTTCGGCACGAAACGCAGCGGCGCGAAGCTCCCGGCGCGCGGCGTGTCGTATTCGAGGAGGAAGCGCCGGTGCGGCAGCGTGCCGAACATCTGCTCGGCGATCGCGTCGTACGCGCCTTCGCGATGCCACATGCTGCGCTGGTTGCCGCGGCACAGGTGCAGGCCGAAGGTCACTCCGTCGAAGCCGCGCACGACCGCGGCCTCGGCGGCTAGCCCGCGCGCCAGGTTCTGCGCCGGGTCTTCGCCCCGCGCGCGCATCGCGGCGAGCGAAGGCTCGTCGACGTAGGCGGTCAGGCCGGGCGCGTCGATGTGCACATAGCGGCATCCGGCGTCGACGAGGCCGCCGATCATCCGGCGCTGGACCGCGACCACGTCGGCGCCGAAGTCGTCCACGCTCGCGTAAACCCGCTTCGAGCCCGCGTGGTCGAAGCGCTGCAGCACGCGATCGGGCCCGATCAGGCTGACCTTCAGCGGCCGCTTCGCGAGCGGCCGCGCGCGCTCGTACTCCTCGAGCGGCACGTTGCGCACGAGCGCGAGGCGCGCGACCACCGGCCGCCGGTGCGACACCGGCGTGCCGCGCTCGGCCACGTCGGGCATGTCCCAGCGCTTCAGCGGCACCGCGCCGTCGGTGCGCCGCTCGTAGCCGTGCAGCCGGTCGGGCGCCGCGTCGTATCCCGAAACCGCCATGCCGAAGCTGTCCTGGAAATTGAGCCGCGAGAGCTCGCCGTCGGTCACCACGCCGAGTCCCGCGCTCTCCTGCAGCGCGATCGCGCGGCGCACGCATTCGCGCTCGATCGCCGCGAACGCGCCCGCGTCGATCTCGCCGCGCTCGAAGCGCGTGCGCGCCTCGCGCCAGTCGGCCGGCCGCAGCAGGCTGCCGACGACGTCCGTCCGGAGGGTGTCGAGCTCGCTCATGCCGGCAGTTTATTTGCTATCGTGGAACCGGGGAAATCCAGGCGACGAAACCAAGCGATGATCGAGCTCGTCATCGAGGCGCGGCGCCGCGATCTCGGCGGCTTCGAGGTCGCGCGCGTTCTGCCGCACGCGAAGCGCCGGATGGTGGGGCCGTTCATCTTCTTCGACCACATGGGCCCCGTGGAGCTGCCGCGCGGCGTGCCGCGCACGGTCGACGTGCGACCGCATCCGCACATCGGGCTCTCGACGGTGACCTATCTCTTCGAGGGCGAGATCATGCACCGGGACAGTGTCGGCTCGGAGCAGGCGATCCGCCCCGGCGAGGTGAACTGGATGACGGCGGGGCGCGGCATCACGCATTCGGAGCGCTTCGAGCGCGCGCGCGCCGAGGGCGGGCGCCTTCACGGCATCCAGGCCTGGGTCGCGCTGCCGCGCGAGGCCGAGGAGTCCGAGCCCGCGTTCGCCCATCACGGTCCGGGCGACCTGCCGTTCTACGAAGGCGGCGGCCTGGCCGCGCGGCTGCTCGCCGGCGAGGCGTTCGGGGCGCGCGCCGCGGTGCGCACGCATTCGCCGATGTTCTACGTGCACTGGGAGCTCGCCGCGGGCGCGAAGGCACAGCTCCCGGCCCAGTATCCCGAGCGCGCGGCCTACATCGTGCAAGGCGAGGTCGAAGTCGCGGGCGAGCGCCATTCGGCGGGCCGCATGCTCGTGCTCGCGCCGGGACAGCCGGTGGTGTTCGAGGCGCGCGCGCCGTCAGTCTTGATGCTCCTCGGCGGCGAGCCGGTCGGCGAGCGCTACATCGAGTGGAACTTCGTGGCCTCGAGCCGGGAGCGCATCGAGCGCGCCAAGGCCGACTGGCGCGCCGGCCGGATGAAGCTTCCCGAGCGCGACGACCGGGAGTTCATACCCCTGCCGGCGGACGCTCCCCCGCCCGAGCCGATGTCGTGAACGGACGCCCGGCGCGGGCATCCGAGAGATCATGGGCGCGCGCATCCTCGGTCTTTGCCTCGTGGCGGCGCTGGCCGTGGCCGGCTGCGCCTCGCGCGAGCCCGCCCCGGACCCCCGCCAGGCGTGGCTCGGGACCACCTACGACGAGGTAGTCCGCGCCTGGGGCACTCCGGTCCGAAGCGCCACTCTGTCCGACGGTCGGCAGGCCTATACCTGGGCCTGGGAGGGTTCGCGCCCCAGGACGGGGGTGTCGCCCTCGGTCGGGATCGGGGTCGGCTCCGGCGGATTCGGGATCGGGACCGGGGTGATCTTCGGCTCCGGCGGGTCCGAGCAGGTCCAATGCGAGCGCACGCTCATCTTCGAAGCCGGGCACGTTGCCGAGCAGAACTGGCAGGGACCGCCCGAAGTCTGCGACCGTTTCGGTCGCTGATCCTGTCGCCTGACCGCGACATCGTTTATCGTTTGTAATCAGATAGGTGCTATAGATAGTGGTCGCTCGCGTCGCCCGCGAAAGACGACTCTTTCCCCTTCGGAAACAGTCCGCTTTTCCTAAGTCCCTGTGGCCTATCAATATTTCAGAGTGGCACAGCCGTTGCTCCATCCGGACCAGGGTCGCAACAACAATAAGGAGGCCCTATTCGGCAATCAGGGAGCGTCAGGGGAGTCGGTGCTTTCAAGGAGGTGTCATGGATCGGACGCTGCTCGTCGAGGACGTCACTTGGCTGCGCGCAATGCGCGATGCGCAACACTCAAGCATTCCCCTGCACGTAGCGATGAAGCTGCGCCTTCGCGGTTATGCGGTGCCGAACGGCCAGACCTATACGATCACCCTGAAGGGCCGCGACGAGCTGATCGATCGGGAGCGTGAGAGCCTGTTCGGCTGAAGCCCCCGAAACTGTCACCCGGAAAGCCGCGCCGAGCAGCGCGGCTTTTTTATTCCTAGGCGGGGACGAGGCCGAGCGCGTCGACCAGGAATCGCTGGAGCAGATCGTCTTCCTCGGTCAGGGGGAGAAGGACGACGCTGCGGCGCAGGGCCCCACGCATGGCGCGCAGCAGCGCTCGCTCGCGTACCCGGTCGACGACGCGGCGCCGGCCGGCGGGCCGGCTGGGCTCGAGGCTATTCGGCTTCTGGCTCACGGGAATGTCTCCGTCATATGCGAAATGCGTATGTCCCTGTCATAGCCAGTTGCGTGCCAGCGCCGCGGGTCGCGTGCACTAATTCACGCCGCCGCGCGGCGATTTTGTCCCCGGCCTATCGTGGTCGCCGCAGCCCGACACGTTTCCGGAACCGGCTTGTGCAATGCCAAAATGCCCCCATCTGCACCCGGTCTGGACGGAAAGGACCCCATGAAAGCGATCAAAGGCATCTACCGCGGCAGCGAGCCTCACTGGGTGGGCGACGGCTTCCCCGTGCACACGGTGTTCAGCTACCAGGACCTCGCGTCCGAGCTGAGTCCTTTCCTCCTGCTCGACCATGCGGGTCCCGCCGATTTCGAGCCGACCGCGCGCGAGCGCGGCGTGGGCTGGCACCCGCACCGCGGCTTCGAGACGGTCAGCGTCGCCTACGAGGGCGAGGTCGACCACGAGGACAGCACCGGCAGCCGCGGCACGATCGGCCCCGGCGACGTGCAGTGGATGACCGCGGGCGCGGGCGTGCTGCACAAGGAGATGCACGGGCGCAATTTCGCGCGCTCGGGGGGACGCTTCGAGATGCTCCAGCTCTGGGTCAACCTGCCGGCCGCCTCGAAGATGACCGAGCCGCGCTATCAGACGCTGCTCGCCGCCGACATCCCGGTCGTGAAGCTGCCGCGCGACGGCGGCTCGGTGCGCGTGATCGCGGGCGAGTACCAGGGCGCGAAGGGCCCGGCGCGCACCTTCACGCCGATCAACCTGCTCGACGTGCGACTGAAGGGCGACCACCGCGTGCGCCTCGAGCTGCGCGAGGGCTGGACCGCGGCGCTGTTCGTGGTCGCGGGCGAGGTGATCGTGAACGGCGAGCGCGGAGCGCGCGCCGGCGATCTCGTCGTTCTCGGACGCGAGAACGGCAAGGTGGAGATCGAGGGCGCGCCCGATGCGACGGTCTTCGTGATGAACGGCGAGCCGATCGACGAGCCGATCGTGGGCTATGGGCCGTTCGTCATGAACAGCGTCGAGGAGATCCAGCAGGCCTTCGCCGACTTCCAGGCCGGGCGCCTGGGGAAGGTGCCCGAGACCGTCGCCTGAGCCCGGCGCTCAGCGCGCGCCGTTGCGCCTCATGAAATCGACGAAGACGCGCGCGATCTCGTCCTCGTAGGGCGCCCACTTCGGGAACGGGATCAGGTCGACGTCCTGGTCCGTGATGGGCAGCGCGTGCAGCTCGCTCCCCGGGATCATGCGGTGCGCGACGCGCGCGCTCTCGGACGAATGCGTCCGGTCGTTGCCCGGGATGACGATCGTCGGCACCCGGATCGAGCGCAGCTCCTTTTCCGTCACGCCCATCACGGGCAGGCTCGCCCCGGCGACGAAGTTGTCGCGCCAGCGCGTCATGACGGCGACGTACTGCTTCACGTCGGTCTTCTTCATGCGCTCCAGGTTCGCCGGGTTCTCGGCGAAGCGCTCGCGGTACTGCTCGGTCGCGCACACGGCGGCCATGCCGCCTTCCTTCGCCGCGCGCAGGAACTGGTCGTAGTACATCTCGGGCAGGCGCTTCGCCGCGAAGGCGCCGCCCGTCACGCGCAGGAGCAACAGGCCGCGCGCTGCGTCGGGGTGGCGAAGCGCGAACAGGATCGAGGTGCGCGCGCCGGACGACGAGCCGCCGATGAAGGCCGGCGCGGCGCCGAGCTGCCGCAGCAGCTCGTAGAGGTCGTCGGCCCAGATCGCCTCCTCGGTCTCGTCGCCTTCGATCAGGATGTCGGAGGCGCCGGTGTTGCGCCGGTCGTGCAGCAGCACGCGGAAGCCGGCGTCGGCGATCTTCTGCGCGAGCGCTACGAACTCCTGGTGGCCGCGCCGGCCGCCGGTGGTGAGCGTGACCCACGGCCCGCGCTCGCCGACGACCCGGTACTGGATGTTCAGGCCTCGGACTTTTGCGACCGGCATGTCGGCTCCCGGGTGGGCTGCGATGGAAGGGGGCGATTGTAGCTCACGCGTGCAAAGGCTCCTCGGCCATGAGCGCGATCTGCTCCTTCAGCTCCAGGATGCGGTCCTGCCAGTAGCGCTGCGTGCCGAACCAGGGGAAGGCCGCCGGGAACGCGGGATCGCTCCAGCGCCGCGCGATCCACGCCGAGTAGTGCACGAGACGCAGCGTGCGCAGCGCCTCGACCAGATGCAGCTCGCGCCGGTCGAAGTCCATGAAGTCCTCGTAGCCCGCGAGCAGGTCGCCGAGCTGGCGCGTCATCGCGGGGCGGTCGCCCGAGAGCAGCATCCACAGGTCCTGGACGGCGGGCGCGGTGCGCGCGTCGTCGAAGTCGACGAAATGCGGGCCTTCGTCGGTCCACAGCACGTTTCCGGAATGGCAGTCGCCGTGCGTGCGCAGCGTCTTCACGCCGCCGGCGCGCTCGTAGCACAGCGCGACGCCGTCGAGGGCCTGGCCGACGGCGGCTCGCCACGCCTCGAGCAGGTCCGCCGGCACGAAGCCGTGCCCGAGCAGCCAGTCGCGCGGCTCGCGGCCGAAGGTCTCGAGATCGAGTGCCGGGCGGTGCGCGAAAGGCCGTGTCGCGCCGACCGCGTGGATGCGGCCGAGGAAGCGCCCGAGCCACTCGAGCACGGCGGGATCCTCGAGCTCGGGCGCCCGCCCGCCCTTGCGCGGGAACACGGCGAAGCGGAAGCCTTCGTGCGCGTGCAGCGTCGCGCCGCGCGCGTCGGCGATCGGCGGGACGGCCGGGATCTCGCGATCGGCGAGCTCGCTCGCGAACGCGTGCTCCTCGTGGATCTGCGCGTCGCTCCAGCGCTCCGGCCGGTAGAACTTCGCGACCACCGAGCCGCCTTCCTCCAGCCACACCTGGTAGACGCGGTTCTCGTAGCTGTTCAGGGCGAGCAGCCGCCCGTCGCCGCGGAAGCCGACGGCGTCGAGGGCGTCGAGCACGCGCTCGGGGGTGAGGCCCGCGTAGGCCGGGGCGTTGTCGTCGGACATCCCTCATTGTACGGGGCGCTGCGCTATGATTCCGGCGAGCGAACCGAAGGAGTCTTCTCCATGAAATTGCGCAGCGTGGAGCTCGAGTTGCCGCGCGCCGACGCGGCCGTTCAATTCCTCACCGGCCCATGGGGCCTGATCGAGGCGGGGAAGAGCGGCGGAACCGTGTACCTCCGCGGCACGGGCGAGCATCCCTATGTGATGGCGATCGCCGAGGCGCCGGGCCCGGCGCTCGTGTCGGTCACCTTTGCCGGCGCGCCGAAGGAGCTCGAGCGCGTGAAGGCCCGCGCGAAGAAGGCCGGCCGCGCGATCACGCCCTACGCGCCTCGGCCCGGCGAGCCCGGCGCGCCGAAGGGCTTCACGCTCGCGGGGCCGGAAGGGCAGGTGTTCCGCTTCGTCAGCGACAAGAAGCCCGCGACCCGGATCAAGGACGCCGACCGCCCGATCGGCCTCACGCACGTGCCGATCAGCGCGGCCGACGCCGACGCGTGCACGAAGTTCGCGCTCGAGGTGCTGGGGTTCAAGCTCTCGGATCGCACGAAGATGATGGACTTCATCCGCTGCGACAGCACGCACCACTCGCTCGCGTACGTGCGCACGGGCGCGCCCGCGCTGCATCACATGGCGTTCGAGATGCAGGACCTCGACGCCGTCATGCGCGGCGTCGGCCGGCTCAAGGACGCGGGCCTCGATCCCGTGTGGGGCCCGGGACGGCACGGTCCCGGCAACAACGTCTTCGCCTATTACGTGTCGCCGTTCGGCGCGGTCGTCGAATACACCTCGGAGGTCGAGCGCGTCGGCCCGGGCTACAAGGTCGGTGGCCCCGAGGACTGGAAATGGCCGCCGGGACGCATCGACCACTGGGGCCTGTCGAAGCGCGACGAGACGCGGCTGCGCGCCGCCGAGACGAGCTTCCGGTTCAGGCCTTCGGGATGAAGCGCAGCGCCACGCCGTTGTTGCAGTAGCGCAGTCCCGTGGGCTGGGGCCCGTCGTTGAAGACGTGGCCCTGGTGGCCGCCGCAGCGCACGCAGTGGTACTCGGTGCGCGGCACGATCAGCTTGAAGTCGCGCTTGGTCGCGAGCATGCCCGGGATGGTCGTGAAGAAGCTCGGCCAGCCGGTGCCGCTGTCGAACTTCATCGCCGAGGTGAACAGCGGCAGCCCGCAGCCCGCGCAGGCGAACACGCCGGGCCGTTTCTCGCGGTCGAGCGGGCTGGTGCCCGCGCGCTCGGTGCCTTCCTGGCGCAGGACGTCGTACTGCGCCGGCGTGAGCGTCTTCCTCCACTCGGCGTTCGCGCGCTCGATCGGCTCCGCGCTCGCCGCCACGTCGGCGCCGTCGGCGAGCAACGCCTTCCAGTTTTTCTGCAGGTCGTCTATCGACACGGGACGTCCTCGATCTCCATGAGCCGGCTGCGCCGCCGGCGAGCGTTGCAGGGCGCTCAGGAAAGCCACGGTCAGGGTCTGGAGGAGCATGCGTCGATTCATGAGCGTCCGTTCCGAAGAGACCTTGTCGAGCGGTCCGAAGTTCTCGATTGGATTCGCAGGATAGACCGGAAACCCCTGCTTTTGCTAGACTGGCCGCTCGGGGATACGGCAGCCTCCCCGCTCAAGGCGCCTCGCGCGTCCAAGGTCTGCCCGACAT